>DATFUE010000685.1:0-2505 GCA_035261165.1 Myxococcota bacterium | reverse complement strand
GGCTGATGTCCGCGGCTCGTGTCGAGGCCGTGCTGCTCGACATGGGCGGCGTGCTGCTCCCCGAGCTGCAGCGCTACGAGCGCGCGCTGCGCGACGGCGCATTCCTGGCGGCGCTGCGCGAGCAGGGGGTCGGCGATCCGGAGTCGTTCGTGATCGAGCGCGCCAAGCGCCTGCGCGAGGCCTACCGCGCGCTCGAGAAGGAGCGCGCTCAGCCCGACGTCGACGAGGTGTTGGGTGACTGCTCGCCGGTGGTGCGCGGCTTGCTGCTCGGCGCGTTCAAGCGCGAGGCGTCACCGCCGCCGTACGTCTTCGCGGGCGCCGTCGTGGCGCAGCTCGCGCGCCGCTACCGGCTCGGGCTGGTCTCGAACAACGCGATGCCCGGCGACCACCACGCCGCCGTGCTGCGGCGCGCGGGCATCCTGCAGCACTTGGGCTGCGCCGTGTGGTCCGCGGACTTCGGCCGGCGCAAGCCGCACCCGGGAATGATCCGACACGTGCTCCGCCAGCTGCGCGTGCCTGCCTGGCGCGCGGTCTTCGTCGGCGACAAGCTGCGCACCGACGTCGCCGCGGCGCGCAACGCGCGCGTGCGCTCGGTCTACATCCGCAAGCGCGGCGCGCCCCACGCGACCCGCGCGCTGCGCCCCGACTTCACGATCGGCGATCTGCGCGCGCTCCCCGGACTGCTGCGCCAGCTCGGCTAGCCGATCCGCTCCATGAAGTGAGCGCGGAAGCGCTCGGCGTCGACGGAAGTCGCGCAGCGCATCGGGAAGGTCGCGGCGCTGGCCTGCGGCCGCTCGACCGTGCGAAACACTCCGGCGTCGATCGCGGGCTCGATCTCGAGTGTCTCGAAGCCGCAGAACGACTCGTCGTAGACGCAGGCCAATGTCAGCGGGTCGTGGAGAAACGCGGCGTTGTCGCCGGGCGGGGCGTCCTTCGGGTCGAGCAGCTGGCGCTGCACGGGGGTCCAGATGCGGGTCGCGCGCGCGAGCGCGGCGCGGAGCGGCGTCGCCGACTTCTCGAGCGCCTGCACGTCGGCCTCCCGCAGCCAGGTGCGCAGGGTGACGTCGGCGGTGACGAGGCGGGTGGCGATTCCGGAGCGCAGCACCAGCAGCGAGGCGTGCGGATCCGAGCACAGGTTGTAGTCGACGCCGAACGGGAACACGCGGCCGCGGTACGAGACTTCGCGCAGATGGCCCCCCATCACGGTGAGTCGCGCGACGCGCGCGGCGAAGTCGGGGTCCTTCGCCAGCGCGAGCGCGAGGTTCGTGAGCGGGCCGACCGCCGCGATCTCGAGACCCGGGTGCCGCTGCGACAGCTCCAGCAGCGCGTCGACCGCATGCGCGCGCTCGATCTCGAGCTCGACGCCGGGCTCGAGGATCCCGTGGCCCTCGTGCCCGAACCAGTTGTAGCCCGAGCCCGCAAGCAGCGGCACGCGGCAGCCGGCGTACACCGGAACGTGTGGACGGCCCGCCAGCTCGAGCAGCTGGCGCGCGATCCGCGCCCGCATGCGCGACTCGCGTCCGACGCAGGTCACGGCGACCAGATCGAGCTCGGGCGCGGCCAGCGCGAGCGCGAGACACAGCGCGTCGTCTACGTCCGACCCCATGTCGGTGTCGAGAACCAGCGGCCGGGGCATCAGGCCTCGGCGGCGGCCGCGCGCACCGCGACGTTGAACACGCTCGCGCCGACGTGCACGTCGAAGCTGCCGTCCGCGCGCGGCTCGACCCCCGCCTCGTATTGCCGCCCGCCGATCAGGATCGAGTCGGCTGCCCGCGGCGTGCGGGCGGCGTCGAGGCGCACGGCTTGGCTCCCGTCGACCCGCACGTCCCAGAGCCCGCCGCCGACCTCGCTGACCTCGACCGCATGAGTCACTCCCGCGAGCGTCGCCTGGCGCGCGCCCGGGCCCGCCGCGAGGCTCGCGAGCATCAGCGCCACCGCTGCCGCGTCGCCGTCCGGCGGCTGCGGCGCACGCATCTCGGCCTCGATGAAGCTCGTGTCGAAGTGACCCGACAGGAACTTCGCGTTCTCGAGCACGCGGCGGTGGAACGGGATCGAGGTCTTCACGCCCTTCACCACGTACTCGGCGAGCGCGCGGCGCGAGCGCGCGAGCGCCTCTTGGCGGTCGCGGCCCCAGCAGATCAGCTTCGCGATCAGCGGGTCGTAGTACACGGTGACTTCGGCGCCGAGATACACCCCCGAGTCGTTCCGCACCCCCGGGCCCTCGGGTGGGCGGTACGCGCTGATCGTGCCCGGGGAGGGCAGGAAGTTCCTGTCGGGATCCTCGGCGTAGATGCGGTGCTCGATCGCCCAGCCGTGGATGCCGACGTCGCCCTGCCGCAGGCCCATCGGCTCGCCGGCCGCGATGCGGATGCCGGCCTTCACGATGTCGATGCCGGTCACCATCTCGGTGACCGCGTGCTCGACCTGCACGCGCGTGTTCATCTCGAGGAAGTAGAACGCGAGCTTGCGGTCGACGAGAAACTCGACGGTGCCCGCACCCTCGTA
>DATFUE010000684.1:0-6708 GCA_035261165.1 Myxococcota bacterium | reverse complement strand
TGGGCTGCGCGACCCCGGAGCCGATCCTGTACCCGAAATCGACGTTGCAGGCGAACGGCGAGACACAGGCGGATCGCGATCTCGCGGAGTGCTCGGAGCTCGCCGTGCAGTACAAGGCCGTGCCGAGCCGCGGGGGCGAGGTGGCGACGAGCACCGCGGAGGACGTGGCCGTGGGCGGCGCGGCCGGCGCCGCGGGCGGAGCGGTCTTCGGCAGCCCGGGCGCGGGCGCGGCGGCCGGCGCCGCCGCGGGCGCAGCCGGCGGCATCGTGCGCGGCATCTTCCGCACGCGCCGCGATCCCGACCCGAGCTACCGGCTCTTCGTCGAGCGCTGTCTCGAGCGCAAGGGCTACGAGGTCGTCGGCTGGCAGTGACTCGCGGCGCGCGTCAGCGCGAAGGTCGCATGCGGAAGCGGATCGGCATCGACTTCACGCCGCCGACGAAGCTCGAGCGCAGCCGGCGCACGGGCCCGGCCAGCTCGACCTCCTCGATACGGGCGACGAGCTGCTGGAGCACGACCTCGAGCTCGAGCCGCGCCAGGTTCGCGCCCATGCAGAAGTGCTCGCCGATGCCGAAGCCGACGTGCGGGTTCGGATCGCGGTCTACGCGGAAGACGTCTCCATCGGGGAAGACGTCCTCGTCGCGATTCGCGGACGGATAGAAGAGACACACGGCCTCGCCGGCACGAACCCTCTGGCCACGCACCTCGCTGTCGACCAGCGCCGTGCGGCAGAATTGGATCACCGGCGTGGTCCAGCGCACGACCTCCTCGACCGCTCTTGGAATCAGCTCGGGGCTGCGCTTCAGCTTCTCGAGCTCGCCGGGGTTCTGGATCAGCGCGAGCAGAGCGCCGCTGGTCGCGTTGCGCGTGGTCTCGTTTCCGGCGACGACCAACAGGTAGTAGAAGGAGAGCAGCTCGATCGGCGGCAGGTGTTGTCCGTCGAGAGTCGCGTTCGCGATCACGGAAACGATGTCGTCGGTCGGGCTCTTGCGCCGCTCCTCGACCATGCGCATGAAATATCCGAACAGCTGCAGGCGCGAGCGCTCCGCGGTCTCGAGCGCGCTCTGACCCTGCTGGTACTCCGGGTCGGTCGCGCCGATCGTCTCATTCGTCCACTGCATCATCAGCTTCCAGTCGGACTGCGGCACGCCGAGCATGTCGAGCAGCACGGCGAGCGGCAGCTTCACCGACACGCCCTCGACGAAGTCGGCCTCGCCCACGGCGCCGCCTTTGGCGAACTCGTCGAGGATGCCGGAGGAGATCGCCTCGATCGACTTGCGCTTGGGCGCGAGCGCGCGCGGCGTGAAGTGCGAGCTGGCGAGCTTGCGGAAGCGCCCGTGCTCGGGCGGATCCATGTTCAGGAGGTGCCTCGCGTCTTGCTGCGCCACGCCGGTCTCGGCGATGCGCTTCTCGACTTCCTTCTCCAGGTCCGGAAACACGGCGAGCCGCGGCGCGTTCTGCCACAGCCGCGGCTGCCGCGAGAGCGCGACGATGTCCGCGTGCTTGGTGATGGCCCAGAACGAGATGCAGTCGGGTCGCTCGGTCCAGAAGACCGGCGCCTCTCGACGGAGGCGCGCCCATTCGGCGTGCGGGTAGCCCTCGCGGGCGTAGCGCTCGCCGCTGATGAAATCGAGATCCGCGAGAGTCTCCGCCACCGTCCGCCTCCGCCTGGAGCGTACATCATACCGGCTCGGTCTAGCCGGCGGCGGGGCAGCGTGCGGTGCGCCGAATCAGACGGCGCGCGGCTTCTCGATCTCGGCCGCGGTCGTGGTCGAGCCGTTCGAGCCATTCGAGCCATTCGAGCCGTTGGCGTGCGCCAACCCGGCGCTGCGCGCTTCGCGGATCTTCGCCACCGCGCTCCGCGTCGCGTCCTGGCGGAGCTGCGACTCGACGAACTCGCGAATCGCTCCGAGAAAGAGCTGATTCAAACTGAGATCGAATACGAGCGCTACGTCGAGCGCGTCCTCGTAAGCGGATCTCGTCATGCGAAGGCAGTACTGAACGGTTTGCTGCTTCATCTGCGGCCCCTCCCGAGTATCTATCTCTCCGGGTGACTCGCTGGTCCGAGCGAGGCCGTTGAGAGTGTTCACACAATTCATCGGCCGATGGGTCGGACTGATGAATAGATATTCTCGCGAAGAGCCGCGATTTTGCTCAACATTGCACTGACTGATAGCGCTCGTGAAATGCTAGGTTTGTGACTCGTTCAGCGCGTCGAGTGACTCGGCAGTGAACCGGAACCGGCTCTGATACCAGTCCCTCTGCAATGCGATCACATCACGCGAATCAGTGCTGCTCTTCGGCACCCGCGCCGTTCACGAGTCCCGCGCTGCGCGCCTCGCGCGTCTTGCTGACGGCGTTCCGGATCACGTCCTGACCCAGCTGCGATTCCACGTATGCGCGGATCGCCCCGAGAAAGAATTGATTCAGGCTGAGGTCGAAGACCAGGGCGACGTCGAGGGCGTTCTCGTAGGCCTCGCGCGGGATGCGCAGGCAATACTGCACGGTCTGTGTCTTCATGGCTGTCCTTCCCTCTGTGGGATCGGCAATTTTGATTACACGCGAAATATACAGCCATGCTAGATCTGCAACTTGGGATTTTACTGGAATCGGCGCGCCAATCCCGCACGGCAGGACCGCGAAACGCCCAGGGCGAGGGAATCTGGGGGTTGGGGGACCACGCGCGAGATGGGCTCGAAGGCATTTACCCCCGAAATCCAGTAGCAGTCGAAGCGCGCCGCCGGCTGGGCGCCGGGTTCGCGAGGCCCGGACCCCGATCTCTTCGGGCCACCAGCTGCCCCGTTCCGCGAACCATCTCCCCGAGGGCTCACCCGGCCTCTCCGAGTGAGCGGCGCAGATTGAGCGCTTCGCGCAGCGCCGGACGCATTGCGAGCTCTTCGAGCACCGGGATCGCCTCGTCGAGATCGCGCTCGATCCGCTGCGCCTCGCGGCGAGCGTCGCGCCGTAGACCCACGCGGGCGCGATCGACGAGCGAGAGCGCGAGCTCGACGCGAGCTCCGGCACCGCGCGCGCTCTTGATCGCGTTCTCGAGCAGCCCGGCCGCCTCGTCCCAACGCGCGCCAAGCGCGGCGCAGCGGGCGAGCATGCGGGGCACGAGAAATACCCAGCCGGAGCTGAACACGATGCCCGCGTCGAACGCCGCGCGCAGCATCGCCTCCGGGGTCGCCGCGAGCTCCGGGTCGCCGAGCGAGTCACTCACCTCGGCCAGCGCGCAGACCGCGCCGAGGACGTAGGGGTCGAGGCGCCCGCTGCGCAGCGCGCTCACCATCCCGGCCGCGCGGCGCGCGTCGAGCTCGTCGCGCGAGCGGCGCGCGGTGATGACTTCCCGGTAGGCCGCGGAGAGAAGTTGGACCGCGGCTCCCGGCTTCTCCAGCACGCCGCCGGGAGCCGCCAGCTCGTCGAGCGCGCCGTTCGCCTCGTGCCACGCGCCGCGGTGCGCCGCGCTGCAAGCGCGCGCGCTGAGCGCGAACACGCGCGCCCACGGGTGTCCCGAGCGATCGAGCGAAGCCAGACTCGCGCGCGTGCAGTGCTCCGACTCGGCGAAGCCGCCCGAGACTTCTTCGATCGAGGCGAGATAGGCAAACGCGAACCCAAGCTCCCCGACGTTGTGCGCGCGGCGCGCGAGCTCGACCGCGGATCGGCCGCGTTCGCGCGCCTCCTCGAGCCGGCCGAGATGCAGGAGCGCCAGGGTGATGCGCGCTCCCGGCGTGGCCTGAAGCCAGGGGTCGCGCGAGCGGCGAGCGCGCGCCGCCGCCTCGAGCCAGCTGTCCAGCGCCTCGCGCACCTGCAGCCGCGAGAGCTGCGCGAGGCCGAGCCCGAGATACGCGTGGTGACACACCACGTCGTCGTCGTACAGATTGCCGATCGCGAGCGCGCGTTCCGCCGTCGCTTTCGCGAGGTCGACCTCGCCCGAGACCCAGTGCGCTTCCGAGATCGTCCCCACCAGCATTGCGCGCAGCGCCGGGTGTGTCTCGCCGAACCGGTCCACGAGGTCCTCGAGCGGGCGAACGTCGAGCTTCAGGTCCGGCGACGCGGAAGGGAACGTGAAGCGCGCGCGCGTGAGATACATCAGCGATCGCGCGCGCCCGACGTCGTCGCCGGCCTCGGCGAAGGCGTCCGCGGCCCGGGCGTAGTGGCGGAGGCAGGTCTCTGCGTCGTAGTCGTGGTTCGCCGCGAGCCCGGCGCGAAGCTGCAGCGCGGCGCGTTCGGCGGCCGGGAGATTCTCCGCGGCGCCGAGCGCGGCCTCGAAGAGGTACGCGGCCTCGTGCCACGCGCAGACCGACGCGGCCTGGTCACCGGCTCGGCGCGCGTAGTCCAGCAGGCGCGCCGGCTCGACGAGCTCGCCCGCTCGAACCAGGTGGCGCGCGATCTCCATCGCGTGCTCGCCGGGCGAGGCCGCGTAGAGGTCCTCGAGCACCGCAGCGACGTCGCGATGCAGCTCGCGGCGCGCGCGCTCGGGGGTCGCCTCGAGGATGACCTCGCGGATCAGCGGATGGTCGAAGCGGAAGGTGCGGTTCTCGCCGATCACCAGCTCCGCGCGCTCGGCTTCGCGGAGACTCGCGCGCGTCGCCGCTTCGCTCGCGCGAGTCAGAGCGCCGAGCGCCGTCAAGCCGAACCGCCCGCCAATGAACGCCGCCGCGGTCAGCGCGTCGCGCGAGGCCGGAGTGAGTCGCGCGATCCGTTTGGCGATCGCGCCGCGCAGCCCGTCGAGCCGCGGGATCGGCGGGTCGGCAGGCCGTCCGATCGCGTCCGCCGGCTCGCCGGCGTCGAGCGCATCCCCCGAATCGACTTGGCGAATCACTTCGCGAATGAAGAGCGGGTTGCCGGCCGTCACCTCCTGGATGTCGCGCAGGATCGCGTGCGACGGACGCGCGACCCCGAGGCCGTCGATCAGGCGGCGCGTGCCGCCGACGCCGAGGCCGGCGAGGCGGACCCGGGCGCACACTGGCGAAGTCTCGCGGCGCTGCAGGATCTTCTCGAGCCGCTCTCCGCGCTTCGGCGCGAGGAAGGTCGCGACCAGCAAGAGCGGCAGCCCGCCGGCGCGCGCGTCGCCGACCTCGCCGACGAGATGCCCAAACAGATCGAGCGAAGCCGAGTCCGCGTGGTGCAGATCCTCGATCGCCAGCAGGGTCGGGCGACGCCTCGCGAGCCGCGCGACCAGCTCCCACGCGGCCGCGAACAGGTCCGCGCGATCGCGCAGCGGGTTGTCCTGGCCGAGAGACTCCGCGGGACGCGGGCTCGCGGTGTCCAGCTGGAGCAGCGGTCGCAGGATCGGCGCATCGTCGCCGAGCACCGTCTCGGCGCTCTCGTCGGCATCGATCAGGCGCGCGCTGAGCGCCTCGGCAAACGGGAAGTACGGCAGCGAGGCGTCCGTCTGGCAGTGCCCCAGCGCGACCGCGAACGCCGAACAGACGGGATGCGCGCTGAGTTGCTCGAGCAGCCGCGTCTTTCCGGTGCCCGCTTCGCCGGAGATGAGCACGACGTGCGGACGCCCTCGCGCGGCCTGCGCGGCCCAGCTCGTGAGTGAGCGGAGCTCGCTTCCCCGCGCCACGAACGGCGGGGGCTTGGGTCGAACCCCGAGCTCGCGCGGAGGCGCGCTGCGCGCGCGCGGGACCGGCGCGTCCGAGAGCTTCGCGACGAAGCGATAGCCGCGGCGGCGCAAGGTGCGGATGACGCTCTGTCGCGCGCCGTCGTCACCCAGCGCGCGGCGCAGATCCTTGAGGGCGCTGGCGAGCGCGGCCTCGCTGACGAAGACGTCCGGCCACACGTGCTTGCGCAGCTCCTGCTTCGGTACGGCGCGGTCGCGATTCGCCGCGAGATATACGAGCAGCGCCAAGGGCTTCGGCGCGAGTGACACCAACTCGCCCGCGCGCAGCAGCTCTCCGCGGAGCAAGTCGAGTTGGAATGGACCGAAAGAAACGGCGCCGCTCGTCGCGTCCATGCTTCCGCCCCTCCCGCTACTCGAAGCCGCTACTCGAAGCTCCTCCTCCCGGGCTAGGCAGCGTCGTGTCGATTCTCTCACGCGGCGAACGAGCGTGTCGAACCTTGCTGGCCCGCGGCCGCTGACTCCACGACACGCGTCAGCCTATCCGAGCGCGACGGCGCCAACTTGAGGGCGAGTCGGGATTTCGCCTCGAGTCCGCGCTAGGCGCAGTCGCGACGCACTTCGGTGTTCGGCTCGCGCGTTGCCCTCACGAGCGCCGCGACCGCGCGGCCTTCGACGCTCCTCGGGCCCGAGGTGGCCGCGGACCGCTCGCGGGTTCCGTGACTTCTCTGGCGGCGCGCATTCGGTCGACCGCCGTCGCGATCACCGACTTGTCGAGCTGCGAGCGCACGTAACCCTCGATGCCGTCGATCAGCAGCTCGTTGAGACTGAGGTTGAACACCAGCGCCAGATCCTGCGCGTCGCGGTAGAGAAGCTCGGGCAGTCGCCCCGTGAACGAAGCCCACGTGCTCTCCGTCGCTGGATCGATTGGTGTGTTCACGAAGCTCCTTCTTGCGCCTACTCAGCGAATCGTCCCGCCGCACGGCGCGCTGAAGGCTTGTGACGCAAACTTCGATCAACGACTGAATGAGTGATTCTCGTGATGAAGTGATGGAGCGGTCGGAGGTCGAGCGTTGGAAGTGACTCGTAACCGGGTACCGCGCTGCTGGAGCAGAGCGTCGAACGCATCGCTTCGTCTCCTTTC
>DATFUE010000683.1:0-3388 GCA_035261165.1 Myxococcota bacterium | reverse complement strand
TACCGCGACTTCGCGCTCGGCACCCTCGGCGAGCGCGCCTGGGTCGCCGGGGGAATGCGCTAGACCCGCGCGCCCGCGGTCCTAGGTACGCCGAGAGATCGCCGATCAGTGACGCTTCCGGTCGCAGACCCGGGCCGGCAGCGTCGGGCCGAGAATCAGGAATTACTCCTGATACTGGGGTTGGATCCGCTCGAGCCGGATCGCGTCCTCGGGGCACGCGGCCACGCACAAGCCGCAGCCGTGACACGCGGCGGCATTCACCGCGAACGCCTGGCGGTTCCCGTGCGCCCGCGCCTTCAGGCGTCCGACGAAGGAGAGCCCACGGCGCTCGTCGGGCGCCAGCGCCCGGATCTCGAACACTGCATACGGGCAAACGCGCACGCAGTCGCCCTTGGCCTCGCAGCGGTTGCGATCGATGACTGGCGCGACCACCCCCGGCGGGTGCTTGCAGGGCTCGCTCATGCAGGCGCTCCTTCTGGCTCGAAGCCTCGCGCGAGCCGGTATAGTGCACGAATGAGTCGGACGTGGAAGCTCCCGGTGCGGGACGTCGAGCTCGAGGTGGAAGAAGCGGGCGAGGGCGCACGCGCGCTCGTGCTGGTGCACGGGTTCACGGGCTCGCGCGACGACTTCCGCGAGCAGATGGCCCCGCTGTCGGAGCTCGGCCGCACGCTCGCGCTCGACCAGCGCGGCCACGGCGGCAGCACGAATTCCGGCAAGGCCGAGCTCTACACGCTCGCGAATCTGGTCGAGGACCTGCGCGGAGCGTTCGACGCGCTGGGTCTCGCCGAGGCCGATCTGCTCGGCCACTCGCTCGGCGGCGTCGTCGCGCTGCACTTCACGCTCGCGTATCCGGAGCGCGTGGCGTCGCTCGTGTTGATGGACACCTCGCCGAAGCCGATCGAGTTCCGCTTCTCGGAGAGCGCGCGGGCGCGCACCGCGGCATTCGCGCGCGAGCACGGGATGGGCGCGCTCGCCAAGCGAATGCGCGAGATGGCGGCGACCAACGACGCGACGCCGCCTGCCGCCAGGCGCTGCGAGGAGCGCATGGGCTCGGACGCCTTCTGGGAGCGGATCCAGCGCAAGCTCGAGGCGATGGATCCGATCGCGTGGGACGCGCTCAGCAGCCAGTTCCCGCGGATCGCGCCGGTCGTCGAGCGGCTCGGCGAGCTTCGCTGCCCGACCACCGTGCTCGTCGGTGCCGAGGACACGCCGTTTCTGGAGCCGTCCGACCTGATGGAGCAGCGCATCCCCGGTGTGCGGCGAGTCACGATTCCCGACGCTGCGCACAGCCCGCAGCTCGAGAGCCCGGCGGCCTGGCTCGCAGCGGTCCGCGCGCACCTCGCCTGGGCCCGGAGACCCACGCCCTGAGTGACGAACGAGCGTGCACGTGGTGCCGAGGTCTGCGGCAGTTGCTGCGGGAAATCGAGACGCGGCGCGTTATTTGCCGCTCCCGCGCTGGCACGGAGCCTGCAAAACCAGGGAGCGGCAGCAGCAAATGACCGGTACGGGGCCGCACTGCCGGACTCCCTCCCGTAAGGTGGCTAGACCGGTCACAAGTCTTCCCGACACGAGCGCCCCCCGGATCGCGAGGTCCGGGGGGCCAACGCTTTAATTGCTCGCGCGGACGGCGGGCTAGACTGCGCGCACCCAGCGGAGGACCCTCATGGCCAAGAAAACCTTCCTCACCGACGTGCGCACCCTGCGCAAGCGCGCGCGCGAGCACATCGAGCAAGGCGCGGTCACCAAGGGTTACAAGGCCAAGCGTGAGACGGTGCTGAAGCTCCTGAACGAAGCGCTGGCGACCGAGATCGTCTGCGTGCTGCGCTACAAGCGCCACTACTTCATGGCATCGGGCATCCACGCGCAGAGCGTCGCGGCCGAGTTTCTGCAGCACGCGAACGAAGAGCAAGGGCACGCCGACGAGATCGCGCAGCGCATCGTGCAGCTCCGCGGCGCGCCGAATCTCTCGCCCGAGGGCATGCTCACGCGCTCTCACTCCGAGTATGTCGAGGGCGAGAACCTGCTCAGCATGATCAAGGAGGATCTCGTCGCCGAGCGCGTGGCGATCGACAGCTACCGCGAGATGATCGACTACGTCGGCACGAACGATCCGACGACGCGGCGCATGCTCGAGGGAATTCTCGCGACGGAAGAGGAGCACGCGGAGGACTTGTCCACGTTGCTCGCCGAGCTCGGCAAGTGAGCTCCCGGCCGCGCGCCGCGATCGTGGGCGCGGCCGAGACCGACTACCGGCGTGGCGCGCCGGAGCTCCCCGAGGAGCTGATGCTGCGCGCCGCGCGCGGCGCCATCGCGGACGCGGGGCTCAGAGCCGCGGACGTCGACGGCGTGATTCCGCCCTCGGGCTTCACCACGGCGGAGGCGCTCGCGGCGAACCTCGGCATCGCCGACCTGCGCTATGCGGTGACCGTGAACATGGGCGGCGCGAGCCCGGTCGCGGGGCTCCAGAGCGCGGCGCTGGCGGTCACGGCGGGCATCGCAACCGCGGTGCTCGTCGTCGTCGGCTGGAACGGTTGGTCCGCGCTGCGCCCCAAGGCGGGCGCTCGCCGGCCGCGCCTGGGCTTCGCGCCCAGCGCCGCAGCGGAGCAGATCGTCGACTTCTACCTGCCGCACGGCGTGATGCTGCCCGCGCAGATGTACGCGTGGATCTGCATGCGACACAAGCATGTGTACAAGATTCCCGACGAGGCGACGGGTAGGGTGGCGCTGGCCTGCCGGCGTCACGCGCAGCTGAACGAGAAGGCGCTGCTGCGCGGAAAGCCGCTGACCATGGCGGAGTATCTCGCCTCGCGCTGGATCTCGGAGCCCTTCCGGCTGTACGACTGCTCGCTCGAGACCGATTGCGCCGCGGCGGTCGTGGTCACGAGCGCGGAGCGCGCGCGCGATCTCGCGCACCGCCCGGTGCACGTGCTCGGCACCGCCGAAGGCCATCCGGTCCCGGCCGACGACATCCCGAGTCGGCCGGACCTGTTCCGCGTTGGTCTCTCGTTCGCCGCGCCGCGGGCGCTCGCGCAGGCCGGGATCGCGGCCGCCGACGCCGACGTGCTGGGGATCTACGATTGCTTCACCTACGTGGTGCTGCTGCAGCTCGAGGCGCTGGGCCTGTGCGGCCCGGGTGAGTCAGCCGCCTTCGTCGCCGACGGCAACATCGAGCTCGGCGGACGCTACCCGCTGAACACGCACGGGGGTCTCTTGGCGCAGGGCCACGCCTGGGGCATGAATCACGTCGTCGAAGTGACTCGCCAGCTGCGCGGCGAGGCGGGCGCGTCGCAAGTGACGGGCGCGGAGCTCGGCCTCGTGACCGGCTGGGGGGATCTCGGCGACGGCAGCATCGCGATCCTGGGCCGCGGGCCGTGAGCGACGCGCGTCC
>DATFUE010000682.1:0-10175 GCA_035261165.1 Myxococcota bacterium | reverse complement strand
TCGGCGCCGTGTCGCCCGCCCACTCGAAGGACATCGCCTCGGGCGGAAGTCCGAGCGCGTTCTGGAGGAACTCCGCGACCTGGCCCGCGCGCTCGCGCGAGAGGCCCGCGTTGTCGCCGTACACCTCGGTGAGTCGCTCCGAGAGCGGCTGCGAGTCCGCGTGGCCGACCAGGTGCAGCCGCACGTTCGGCAGATCGCGCATCCCGTCGAGCACGCTGCGCAGCTTCTCGATGGTGCTGGTCGGGATGTCCGCGGCGCCCGAACCGAAGTGGATCGGCGGCACCACGTTCTTGAGCTTCACGATCTTCGCCTGCTGGCCTGTGACCTCGCGCTGCTGGAGCACGTCGCCTGACTCACTGTCGAGCGCGTGCGGATCGCGCGCCCACAGCTTGAGCGGATCGTCGACGGAGAGCTGGCGCTCGGTCGCCTCGCCGACCGGCACCTCGCTCGGCTGCTGCGCGCGCGCGAGCGGCGCGGCGAACAGCGCGAGAATCAGCGCCAGGAAGAGGCTGTGCTTCCGCAGGGCGGTCACTGGTCCGCCCCCTCTTCCTGCGCGGGCAGGTCGCCGGCGGCGGGCGGGCCGCCGCGGCGCCAGAACACTTCCGGCTCGATCGTGAGCTCGTAGCCCTCGGCCTCGCCGTCCCAGGCCTGCGTCAGCTCGTCGCGGATCACGGCCAGGCGCGCGTCGACGAGCTGTTTGTCCTCGAGGTCGGCGATGTAGGAGAGGCGCAGCGTCGACGGCGCCTTCTTCAGCTCCTCGAGGAGCCGGGCGATGCGCGGCTTCCACTGCGGGCGCATCTCGGTCGAGCCGGGCACGAACACGTCGTCCGCCACATCGAGGCCGACCACGTGGAAGATCGACGCGCCGAAGCGCAGGCGCAGCACCTTGCCGCGGCTGGCGCGCTCCACCTGCACCTGCCGCGTGGACATGCGGAAGCCGGTGGGCAGCGAGCGGTCGTCGAGCTTCGCGACGAAGTTGCTGCCGCGGCCCTCGTGCGGAACGACTGCGCAGCTGATGTGGAAGCGGCCGTAGGCGTCAGTGACCGCGGCGAGGCCGTTGAGTGTCACGACGCGCACGCCCGGGAGCCCCGTCTCGCCGAGGTCCTGTTCGCCGTTGCGATCCTTGTCGTTGAAGACCTTGCCGATGACGTCGGTGCAGTCGAAGGTCGGGTCGGGGACGACGCGCACGGTGGCGTGCGCCTCGCCCGACAGCGGCTGGCCAGTCAGCGTGCTCCGCGCGCGGGCGCGGTTCACGAACTCGCCTTCGCTGACTCCGGCGCCGACCGCGAGCAGGAGCTGCAGCGTCCGCTTGCCCGCGCTCGGGACGACCAGGTTCTTCCAGACGAGCGTGTGGCGGTCGTCGCTCGGCTCGGTCGGCACGCCGTCGATGCGCGCGGAGCCCGCCACGTAGCGGAAGCCCGCGGGGTAGCGGTCGACGATGCTGACTCCGGTGAGGTCGGGACCGAGCTTGTTGCCCAGCACGATCTCGTACGGGACGAGCGCGCCGCGAGTCACGTTCTGCTGCGGCGTGGTCTTGGTGATCGCGACGGCGCCAGTCAGCACCGGGTCGAGCGGGAGGTGGTTGTTGAAGATCTGGCTCGTGCCCGGCACGCGCGTCGAATCGAAGACGAGGTGCACGTAGTAATTCGTGCCGGCCGAGCGCCCGGGGACGGAAGGCGGCGGCGGCAGCTCGGAGACCTGCGCCTCGCAGAAGTCGAGCGTGGCGCCCACGGCGTCGGCCGCGGTGCCGGGGCAGGTGGGCACGTTCAGCGGCGGCGTCGAGGCGCCGGTGATGGGCGGAATCAGCTGCGAATAGCCGGCGGTGAAGCCCGCGCCGGGTGCGGTGATGGCAATCAGATAGGCGGCGCCGGCGGGGCAGGCCGCGTCCGAGAAGTTCAGGTCGAACTTGTAGAAGCCGTCCGCGCGGGTGAGCTGGCCCTGCTGGACCGGGTCGTCGAAGCAGCTCGCGGGCAGGTCGACCGCGCTGGCGTTCTGCAGGCGCAGGGTCACTCCGGCGATCGGCGTGCGGTCGAGCGCGCCGTACGTGACACCGTTCGGTGTCAGCGGCAGGTTGAGGTTCGGGTAGTTGCTGCCGGACGGTACGGTGATGGCGGTGATCCGCTGCGGCCCGTTCGTGAACGGCGAGTCGGCGGTGCCGAGCGAGGCCGTGCGCGGTCCGGCGTCCGGCGCGCGAAAGTGCAGCTCGTAGCGGTCGGTGGCACCGATGCTCGGCGCCACGCCCGCGAAGCCGTACGCGCCCGCGGCGTCGCTGGTGGTGGAGCGCACGACCGTGCCGTTGCGGACCAGGTCGACGATCCAGCCCGCGAGCGGGCGCTCGGTGGCGTCGAATTGCTTGTCGAAGTCCGCGTCGTGCCAGACCGTGCCGGCGAGGGCGCCGAAGCCCGGCACGGCGCCGACCGCGATCGAGACGCTCGCGCGCACCATCTGCAGCGGGTTGTTCCAGCGCGCCACGCCGGTGTTGGTGATCGCGATGCCCATCGCGAGGGTCGGGTTGATCTGCGCGCGGAAGCGCAGCGCGATCGACTGACTCGGAAGCAGCGGGCCGAACGACGTCGAGTAGTCGGCCGTGATCACGTTGCCCGCGACTGCGATGCCGGTCGTGCCGCCGTTCAGGGTCGCGGAGCCGGCGACGTAGGTGAGCGTGCCCGGCGTGTCCGCGTCGAGGTCGTCCGTGATCACCACGAAGGACGAAGGCACCGCGGAGATGTTCGTGACCCGCACGAGATACTCGAGCTGTCCGCCGGCGAGCGCCGGCCCACCGGCGACGACCGCGACCTGTTTGGTGATCGCGAGCTGCTGCGCGTTGCCGACCACGACCACCGTCGGCTCCGGACCGGTCGCGGGATCGCCGTCGCCGTCGGTCAGCAGGGTGGGCAGCTGAGTCGTTCGCACCGCGCCCTGGTTGCTGATCAGCGTTCCGGCAGCCACGCCCGTGTTGACCCGCACCTGGAACGTGATCACCGCGCTCTGGCCGACGCTGAGCGTGCCGCCGCCGGGACCCGGGAGTGGCGGCGTGAGATCGGACGAGCTGATCCCGATGCCCGCGACCAGCGGCGAGACACCGCCGTCGGGCTGACCCACGGGAAGACCGTTCAGGGTCGTCGTGTTCGCGACGTAAGTCGTGTTCGCGGGCACGGCGTCGGCGAAGACCGCGTTCGTCGCCGGGACCGCGCCCGTGTTGTAGACGGTGATCGTGTAGCGGAGCACGTCGCCCGGATCGACGATTCCCGGCGTGCCCGCGTCGGTCGCGATCGCCACCGCCTTCGGCGCGAACAGGAGCGGCAGATTCCCCACCACGTTGCGTGTCGGGTCGTCCGGGATCGGCGTGCGCGGATCGTCCGACGGCCGGTCGACCACGCCGCCGAGGGGCGCGCTGACGAAGCCCTGGTTCGAGAGGATCGTGCCGTCGGGAACGCCCGCGTTGACGACGACGTCGAAGACGATCGTCGCCACGTTCGCGGTCGTCGCACTCGCGTCCGCGCGCATCGCGCCCGGCGTCACGTCTTCGGGCGCCGGCGCGTGGAGCAGGATGCCGGGCTCGATCGGCGAGGTGCCGCCGGGTCCGTCGGGCACCGGCGCGCCGTTCAGCCGCGTGCTGCCCGCGACGTAGTGAGTGTTCACGGGGACGGCGTCGCGCAGCAATGTGTCGGTCGCGTTCGCGCCGCCGACGTTCTTGACGGTGAGCGTGTAGCGGAGTGTGTCGCCGGACAGAAGGATCGCGGGATTGCCCGTCAGATCGGTCGAGATCTTCTGGATCCGGAAGGCCGGGGCCGACTGAATTGTGACTCGCGTCGGGTCCTCGTCGCCGGACACGAACGGATTCGCCGGGCCGTTCACGTTCGGGTCGTCGCTCACGGCGAACGGCGTGCCGGCGATCCGCAGCGCCGACTGGTTCGTCGCGACTCGCCCGTTCGCGATGACCGGGGCGAGGGTGATCTCGAACTCGATCACCACCTCACTCGCCGCGGGGACGGAGATGTTCCGGACGTCGACGAGGCCGGTGCCCTTGGCGCCGCCGGTGGCGTTGGTGTTACTCCCGTCCGCACCAGCGGGCACGCTGACGAGCGCGAGCGTGCCCGGCGCGAACACGGGCGGGGTGTTCAGGCGGTCGAGCTCGTCGCTGAACGACAGGTTTTCGAGCGCCGTCGCGCTCCGGTTCGCGATGCGGATGTGGTAGCGGAGGCGGTCACCGGGCGCGGCGGCGTTCGCGCCGCCCGTAACGTCCATCACCGTCTTCTCGAACAGGTAGTCGCGCAGGTTCACGGTGACGGTGTGAGCGTCCTGGTGATCGAGCGTGCCCACGGTGCCGTCGGTCAGCGTTCGGTTGTAAGTCAGACGGTCCGGATTGGTGCTCTCGTCGTCGAACCATTGCGTCGCTCCGGCGACGTTGGTCAGCGTGGCGCCGTTCTGGCTGTCGGCGTCGACCTGGGCCCGATAGGTGATGATCAAGCGTTGGTTCGTGTCGATCGCCGTTGCAGGGGTGAGCATCGCGAGGCTGAGCTCACAGGTCGGCGCGCCGGCCCAGGAGAGCGTGAAGTCGGTTCCCGCAACCAGCGGGCCCTTGCCGGAGACGGGAGTGACTCCGTCGGCCGCAAAGACCTGCGCGCTCAGCACCTGCGGGGTGGAATCGCACATGCCGCCCGTCGCGCCGTCGGGCAGCACGTCACGGATGGTCGTGTTCCAGGCGTCGTTGGGTCCGGTGTTCCGGACGTCGAGGGCGAAGTTGCCGGACTGTCCGACCGTCATCGTCGCCGGGCCTGACTTCGTGACTTCAAGCACCGGCGGGACCAACACGAACTTCCCGTCCAGCTTCGCGGTGTTCACCACGCCGCCTTCTCGCGTGATGAACTCGGACACCGGATTGCCGTTGGCGTCGAGGAAGGTCATCGACATCGTGTAGGTCTTTCCGCCGACGGTGAACGTCGTGGGATCGGGCACGTCGAAGAACGTCACACGGTCGGTGCACCCTTCTCCGGGCGGCGTCGGATAGGGACAGGGCACCTGGTTGTTCGGGGTCTCCTCGTGGTGGAACGTGAAGTTGAAGGTCAGAGGACCGGTCTGGACGCCATCCACCTTGAAGTCGATGACGATGTCGAGCTGGACGGACGTCAGGGAAGGATCGGAGACCGCGAAGTTCCTGTGCGAGAACGTCGCGACCGGAAACTTCAGAGGGTCCGGGATCGTGATGGTGATGTCGTAGCCGCTTTGCGGCGTGCCGGAGGTCGTGCCCCAGCTGATGCTCGACGTCGGTACCCCGTTGGTGATGACGGGGTCACCCGGCTGGACTCCGGGGACGTTGTCCGTCGCGTCATGCCAGTTTGCGACCGCGGACGTGAACGTGACCTGAGACTGAGCCGCCGCGCGCGCGGCGACGAACAGCAGCGCGAACGCGAGCAGCAGGCTGCTCGTGCGTCGGCTGTGAATGCGCTGCAGTGTGTGGCCCCGTGAAGTCAGAGTCTCGCCCCATCTCTCCACCATCGGGGGCGATCGCAAAATCAAAAGCGGGGCCGCTGGCGTCCGAACGTTCGGATCGGACTCGATTCCGGCGGTCCCGCTGTCGTTGGGCCCGAGGGCCCTTTAGACCGGTGACTTTGCGTCGCCACCTTTCGGTGGTTTTGCCTTTGTCAAAATCGTTTCGAGCTTTCGCTCAGTGTCTCGGGATAGTCCTCGCGTTCAGTTTCACGATGCGGGCAGGAAATCGATCGGGTACAGGATGGTGACCGCGGCGATCCCCTCCTTGGCTCCGAAGTCGAACGTCTTCACGCGCCCCACCACGTCGGCCGCGAGCTGCGGCGCCCGCATGTCGGTGCCATGGAGCACGCACATGGACACGCGCCCGTCGGGCTCGATCGTGAGCCGCAGGATCATCTGGCCGCGCAGGCTCGAGTCGTTGCGGAGCTCGCGGTTGTACAGGCGGTAGAGCTCCGCCTTGTGGCGGTCGAAGACGATCTGGATTTCCTCGTCGGTGCGGCCGGGCGCCAGCCCGTCGCCAGCTACGGGTCGCCCCGGGCCGCCCGCGCCGCCCACGCCGATCGAGCTGACCGCGCGCGCGACCTGGACGCCGTCGAGCGCCTGGCCGCCGTTGCCGCCGATGCCGCGGCTCAGCGCGGACAGGTTCACGCCGCCGCTCGACCCAGGCGCGCGGGTGGTCACGAGCGAGCGCTCCGGCGGCCCGCTCGCACCCTCGCCCGCGTGGTCGATGCGCGCCTGCGAGCCGAGCCGCGCGACGGGCTTGTCGCTGGTGAGGCCCGCGAGCTGCTCGCGGAACGCGAGGATCCCCTTGGGCGCGGCCTGCGCCTCCTCGGTCGCCTCCTTCGGCTTCGGCGCCTTCGCGGCCGGTGTCTCCGGCTTCTCGACGAGCTCCTTCTTCGGCTGCAGTTTCGGCTCCGCCTGCGCGACGGGCGGAGGCGTGCGCGGCTTCGGAGGGATCAAGTAAGTCAGGCGCTGCGGCTCGATCGGCTTCGCGGCCAGGTCGGGCAGCGGCAGCACGACCAGCGCGGCCAGCAGGCTGAGCGCGAGCGCGACACCGAGCGACGACCCGAGTGACTTCCGAAAGCGCCGGTCGTCCTCGCCGCCGCGCGTCCAGGGCAGGCGCGGCACGTAGGCGGGGAAGCCCTCGACCTCGCGCTCGGGGACCCACTCCTCGGCGCGCCGCGCCGCCTGCTCCTGAGCCTCGAGTATGTCGTCCTCGACGAACCAGGTGGAGCGCTCTTGGTCATCGATCTCGCCGAGCAGCGCGTCGCGGCGGTCATCGATCTCGCCGAGCTGCTTCTCGAAGCCCTCCATGCGGCCGCGGACCTCGCGGATCTGCTGGGCCGCCTCGGCGTCGGCGCGGCCGCCCCAGAACAGTCGGTTGCCGCCGAGCTCGGCAAGCGCCTCGAGCGCACCGCACGCCTCGTGCAGGAGCTTGTGCTTCTGGCGTTCGCCGGCGAGCGCGTCGAGCTCGCGGTCGACGCCGCGCAGCTTCGCGACGAGCCCGTCCAGCTTCTCGCGCTCCAGCCCGAGCTGCTCACGAAGGATCTGTTCGTCGAGAGGACTGACTGTTTCCACGCGCACCTTCAGCTCTTGGGCGGGCCGGACGAGCCGTCCTTCTCGACCACCGCGAGCGAGATGTGGCCGAAGCCCTCGCTGGTGCAGGTCGACATGACCTTTCGCACCACGTCGTACGTCAGTGACTTGTCGGCGATCACGGTGATCTCGCGCTGCGCGAGGCCGTCCGCGGTGTCGTTCGTCCACAGCATCGGGCGCCGCAGCACCGCGGTGAGCGGATCGATGAACGGCGTCTTCGCGGCGCGGATCTCGTCCATGCTCGCGATCGGCTCGCCCTGCACGAGGAGCTGGTCCTTCGTGATCATCACGACGACCGAGTCCCGCGGCTTCTGCTCGGCGATCGACTGCGGGATCTCCACGCCCTTGCTGGTCTGGATCGCCTCGACGTCTGCCGAGTAGACGAGCAGGAACGACACCATGACCGACATGATGTCGATCAGCGGGATCAGGTTGAGCTCGACCTCCTCGCGGCGGCGCTGGTGCTGGGCCGCGTGGCGGGTTCGTTTCGACAGACTCATGGCGATTCTCCTTACGGCGCGTCGCCGACGGCGATGTCCGAGAACAGCGCGACGCGCACGGGCCTCGCGTCGGCGACCTGGTGGACCTCGCTCGCAGGCGCCGCCTCCTCGGGCGGCAGCTCCGTCGTGCGGATCGCGTCCATCACCTGGATCAAGTGGTCGTACGCGATGTCGGGCTCGAGCAGCACCGAAGCGGCGTTGGCCTCGGGGTGGTCCTGCTTCAGCGCCGTCGCGAGGCGGGTCAGCGTGGCGAGGTCGTAGTCGCCGTTCACGCTGGGGACCGTGGCGATGAGCTGAGTCCCGTTCGTGAGCTCGAGCCCCTGCTTGCGGACGATCACCTCGAGCCGGAACACGGGCGCGGACGCGCCGGTGCTCTGCGAGCTCGGGAGGTCGAGCTCGAGGATGGTGATCCGCGAGAAGACCGCGGTCATCAGCAGGAACGTGACCAACACCGAGAAGATGTCGATCATCGGCACGAGCAGGAGCTCGGCCGGCTTGAGTATTCGACGTCTGCGCGCTCTGCGCATGGCGTGCTCCTCAGCCGCCCGCCGCGGGCGCTGTCGTGAGCGCGCCGCGCCGGCCGTGCGCGACCTGCCGCTCGGTGGCGACGTTCAGGAACTTCACGAACGCCATCTCGAGGCTCGAGAGCAGCTCGCTCGTCTTCGTCTGCAGGAACGCGTGCGCGAGCAGGATCGGCACCGCGGTCATCAGGCCGAACGCGGTGCAGTTCATCGCCTCCGAGATGCTCGCCGCCAGCAGGTTCGCTTTGTCCGCCGGATTCACCGTCGCGACCGCGCCGAAGGCGTGGATCAGACCGCTGACCGTGCCCAGCAGGCCGAGCAGGGTCGCCAGGTTCGCGAAGGTGGCCAGGTAGTGCGTGCGCTTCTCGAGCTGCGGCGTGATGTCGACCATGCTCTCGTCCATCGCGATCTCGATGTCCTCGCGCCGTCGCACCGCGCCCTGGCGGGCGAGGCCGATGGCCAGCAGCCGCGACATCGCCGAGTCGTCCTTGCTCGTCAGCTCGCGCGCCTTCTCGAAGTCGCCCTCGACGAGCAGCGGCTGGACCTGCTTCCAGACGTTCCGGTTCTTCGCCTCCACGAGCGTGAGCGTCAGGTAGCGCTCGATCGCGATGGCGGCGCCGACGGCGGCGACCGCCAGGATCGGGACCATGAACACACCGCCGGACTGAAAGAACCGTATGATCGTGTAGATGACTTCCATGTCGAACCTCCGTGTCTCCGCCGAGCTACTGCTGGCCGGAGCTTCCCCCGTTTTGTGACTCCGCAATGATTCCGTAGTAGTCGAGTTCTCTCGCGAAGACGTCGCGGTCGACGGGCTTCGCGCCGTCCTCGAGGGACGTCCCCACGCCGAGCGCGTCGCCGAGGCCCGAGCTCTTCCAGGGAACGATCACGAGCGACTTGGGCGCGTCATCGTTGCCGACGATCGATATGCCCGAGAGCACCTTGTCGCCGCCCTTCGGCGCGGTCTTCGCGTCCTTGACCGTCTTTGTGTCCTTCGAGCCCTTCGGCTCGTCGGCTCGCGCGCCGCCGGCCGCGAGGAGCAAGGCCATGCAGGTGATGAGTGTGCGGACCATGGGTCCTCCTACTTGCCGATCCGCTGGTGCAGATCGGCGATCCACGCGCTGGCGGCCTCGTCGTCGGGGACCGCCTTCGCATACAGCTCGTAGTTCTCGAGCGCGCAGCCCGGGTCGTTCAGGTACACGTCGCAGAGGATCGCGAGGTTGCGGCGCGCGAAGTGGAACTCGGGGTGGAGCTCGAGCGCCTTCGCGTAGCTCTTGCGCGCGTCTTCGAAGCGGCCGGACTTGCGGTAGATGATCCCCAGCTCGTTGTACACCACGGGGTGTCGGGGGCTGAGCGCGAGCGCTCGTTTCAGACTGGCCTCGGCGTGCTCCAGGTCGCCCGCCTGCTCGTAGGCCATGGCGAGGTCGACGTGGGCCGCGGTGAGCTGCGGCGCCGCCTCGGTCACTTTCAAAAGGAGAGCGATGCCGCCGGCGGTGTCCTGCTGCTCGAGCCGCTGCACGGCGCTCTCGAAGTCGGCGCGCACGTCGGCTGCGACGTTCACCGACTCGGTGATCACGAAGCCCGTCTCGGTGCGGACTTCGGTCTGCGTCGGGCGATTCCCCGAGCTGGCGCACGCGCCGAGCGCGAGCGCAGCGAGCGCGAGCGAGATGTCACGGAGCATGCGCATCGCTCGCTCCCTTCGTCTCTTCGTCCGGCGCGCTCGGATCCGGCGCGGCTGGGACTGGCTCGGCCGGCGCCGTCTCGCGAGTCGGCTCGGGCGCTGGCGCCGCGATCGTCCGCGCCTGGGGCGCCTCGTACGCGTAGCGATCGAGCGACGCGAGCCAGCCGGTCCGCACCTCGAACTTCGCGTAGCGGTCGGGCTGCAGCACGGCGAGCCGCGCGAGGCTTCTCTCGATCCACGGGTCGTAGATCCCGCTCGCCATGAGCTCGACGTTCTTCTCGTGTATCTCGAGCGCCCGCTGCTGGAAGGGGCGCGCCTCGGTTGCGAGCGCCTTCGCGTACTCCTCGAGCTCGGCGGGGCCGATGCCCGCCGGGCGCTCCGAGT
>DATFUE010000681.1:0-2931 GCA_035261165.1 Myxococcota bacterium | reverse complement strand
AGCGCTGCTCGATGTCCTCGGGTTTCATAGCGAAGGGCCTTGCCACGCAGGGATGCTTGCCGAGCGGATCGACGCCCGTGCGCGTGGCCTTGAGAGCTAGCGCTTCGCGTGGCGCGCGAGTGCGGCGCGCAGCTGATCGCGATCGTGAAACCCCGACTCGAGGCGCTCGAGCACCTTGCCGTCCGGCCCGATCACGACGTGAAACGGGAATGCGTCGGCTCCGTACACGCCGGCCAGGTCGGTGTCGCCGAGGGCGACGGGGTACTTCACGTCGCGCTCCGCCAGCCATTCGGCCAGCGCATCGAGCGTCAGGTTGTCGACCGAGATGGCGAGAACGCCCGCGTCCTTCCCCTCGAGCTCGCGCGAGACCGCGCTCAGCTCCGGAACCTCCTCGAGACACGGCGGACACCAGGTCGCCCAGAAGTCGACGAGGACGGTCTTGCCGCGCAGAGACGCGAGTGACACAGTGCCCCCGCCGACGAGCGGCAGCTCGAAGTTCGGCGCGGCTTCGTTCGCCGGCGCCGGTCTCTCGCCGCAGGCGAGCGCGGCGAGCAACGCCGCGACGAGCCCGAGTCGCCTCACGTCAGGAGCCACTCACTCGTAGTTCTCGTCACCCGACGACTTGTCGAGCGCGCGCTCCTTGCCCACGAAGAGCAGTGGCTGATTGAACGTGAGATGTTCCGGAGTGACGACGTAGTCGCCACGCACGGCGGGCTGGATGATCTCGCGCGGCACGTCGAGCCGACCGCCGGTGAGCAGATACGCGAGGCCGCCCGTGATCGAGCCGAGCGTCGCGTACATGACCTTCACCGGTCCGTAGACCAACGTCGCGAGCACGGACCCGACCCCGAGCCCGTAGTGCAGCATGATGTTCCGCTCGGGCGCCTCGTCGGCGAGCGCCGCGGCAGGAGCTCCCGCGACGACCATGACCAGGAGCGTCGCGGCGACCAGACGGAAGACCAGACTCTCGAGGACCCCCCGGCGTTTCATGCCGGCGAAATAAACTAAAAAAGCCGCCTCGTGTCGAGGAGCAGGGTGACGGGTCCGTGGTTGGAGAGCTCGACGTCCATGTCCGCGCGGAAGCGACCCGTGACGGTCGTCACGCCGAGCGCGAGCGCGTGCGCGACCAACGCCTCGAGCCGTTGCTCCGCTTCCTCGGGCGGCGCGGCATCCGCCCAGCTCGGACGGCGTCCCTTGCGGCAGTCAGCCAGCAGGGTGAATTGAGACACGACGCCGAGCGTCCCACCTGTTTCGGCAAGCGAGCGATTCATGACGCCGTCGGCGTCGTCGAACACGCGCAGGTGCGCGAGCTTCTCTGCGAGCGAGCGGGCGTCGTCGTCGCTGTCGCCCCGCGCCACGCCGACGAGGGCGAGCAGGCCCCCGGCCATCTCCGCCACGACCTCTCCGGCGACCCGCACGCGCGCGCTCCGCACGCGCTGCGCCACGGCTCTCACGGCGAGGCTTGGTCCGCGAACTTGCCGCGGTACACGGCGTTGCCCTCGGTGCGCTGCAGCACGATCTGACAGATGCGGATGCCTGGGTGGATCGCGAGAGGACGGCCCGAGACGTTGCACATCTCGAGCACCTGGTGATTCGACACGCCGGGCTGAATGAAGCCCGAGCTCACGTGCACGGTGAGGCCGAGGCGGGCGATGCGGCTGCGGCCTTCGATCCAAGCGCACAGATCCGGCGGGAAGAACAAGCGCTCGCGCGTGATGCCGTGGACGATGTAGCCCGGCGCGAGCACGTAGGGCTTCTCGAACGGGATCACCCGGGTGGTCGCCTCGGGCGACGAGTCGTCGGTGACGTCGATCGGGCCGTTGCTGCCCTCGAGCGGCACGCGCAGCTCGCCGCCCAGGTGCAGGTCGATCGACGCCGGCCCGACTTGATCGATGGAGAACGGCTCGAGCCGCAGGCGACCGCTCGCCAGCTCGCGCAGGATCGCATCGCGGGTCAGTACGCTCATGGTGGCTCCGCGCGGAGGCTCGCCGCTTCACCGCGCTTGTCAACTCGGCGGCGCACCTCGTAGCGTGTGCGCGTGCACTCCTACTTCGACATTCCGCCGCCGCAGCTTTTCGGCCACCGCGGCGCGAGCGGAGAGGCGCCGGAGAACACACGTGTCGCGTTCGAGCGCGCGCTCGCGCAGGGTGTGCCGTATCTCGAGATGGATTGTCACGCGACGGCGGACGGCGAGATCGTCATCCACCACGACGCGACGCTCGAGCGCACCACCGACGCCCTGGGCCCGCTGTGCGCGCTGCGCTTCGCGGAGCTCGAGAAAGTCGACGCCGGCTTTCGCTTCACCCCGGACGGCGGCAGGACGTTCCCGTTCCGCGGCTCGGGGGTGCGCGTGCCGCGCCTCGCCGAGGTGCTCGCGGCGTTCCCCGCCGCGCGGGTGAACCTCGAGGTGAAGCAGGCCGACCCGCCGATCGCCGACGAGGTCGTGCGCGTGATACGCCGCGCGCGCGCCGGCGCCCGCGTGTTGTTGGCGGCGGAGGACGAGTCGGTGCTCGCAAAGCTGCGCGCGCTCGACGCGGGCACCGCCCTCGGTTCGTCGCTCGCGGACGTGGTCGAGTTCGTGCGCGCGGGGGCGGAGAACCGCATCGAGAGCTTCGCGCCGCGCGGTCACGCGCTTCAGGTGCCGACCCACGCCCTCGGTCGACCCCTGGTCACCGCGCATTTCGTGGCCGCGGCGCACGCGCGCGGCCTGGTGGTGCACGTGTGGACGATCAACGAGCCCGACGAGATGCGCCGCTTGCTGGCCCTGGGTGTCGACGGCCTCATGTCCGACTTCCCGGCGCGTCTGGTCGCGACGGCGAGAGGGGGAGCGTAGAACCGTCTGACTCGCCGCCCGCGCGTCGCCGGCGCCTCCTCGTGGGTCCCTTCTCGCTCGCGGACTCGCTGCGAAACCCACTCGTCGGCATCCGGCGA
>DATFUE010000680.1:0-5322 GCA_035261165.1 Myxococcota bacterium | reverse complement strand
TCGTCTACACGATCGCGAGCGGCGTGGTCGGCGTCCGGCTCCTGCAGCGCGCGCGCGAGTGAGCCAGCCCGTCCGCGAGCCAGGCTTCCTGCTCGGCGCCGAGCATCGAGCGCGCCGGATCCAGTCGCTCCGCGCAGCTCGCGTCGCTCTCGACGTGCCCGCCGCCGTGATCCGGGGGGCTGTAGCACGCCTCGCGCGAGCGATACTGGCGGCCGTCGAGCCTCGAGAACTCCACCAGGTCGCCGAACGCGAAGCGCTCGTAGAGCCGCAGCGCCGCGCCCTGCGGGCGCGAGAGACTCGGGCGCAGGGGCATGTGCTCGTAGAACGCCTGATACGCAGCTGCGCGGCGCTTCAGGAACTGCTGCGGATCGACGAAGTTCTGCGACCACTCGTTCGCGTAGTCGTTCTGCACCTCGTGGTCGTCCCAGGTGATGAGCGCCGGCGCGCAGGCGTGCACCCGCTGCAGGTCCGGATCGGTGCGGTACTGGGCGTAGCGGTTGCGGTAGGTCGCGAGCGTCGTGGCCTCGACACCGTCGCTGTGCGTGCGCACGGTGGGCCGGCGCGTGTCGACATACTCGTAGATGTAGTCCCCGAGAAACAGCACCAGGTCCGGCTGCTCGGCAGCCAGGTGGCGATACGCGGCGAAGTAACCGCTCTCGTAGTTGGAGCAGGACGCGCAGGCGAAGCGCAGTCGCGCGAGCTTCGCCCCGGGGGCTGGCGCGGTTCCCGCGCGCCCGACGGAGCTCTCCGCGTCGCCGCTCGTGAACCGGTACCAGTACGGTCGCCCCGGCGAGAGACCTTTCACTTCGAGATGCACCGAGTGCGCGAACGCGGCAACGGCCGTGCAAGTTCCGCGCTGGACGATGGTCCGGAGAGAGTCGTCCGTCGCGATCTCGTAGCCCAGCGACAGATCGCCGCCCGCCATCCCACCCGGCGCGGCCGGATCGGCCGAGAGCGGATCCGGCGCGAGCCGGGTCCAGAGCACGAAGCCGTCCGGGCCGGGATCGCCCGAGGCGACCCCGAGGCTGAACGGGTTCGACGCCGTCCAGCGCGCGCAGGAGACGCCCCCGAAACGCGTCAGCGCCGGCGCGGCCATGGCTCCCGCCAGCGTCCGCCCCGCGAGGTCCAGGAATTTCCGCCGAGTCACTCGGGAGCTCATTCGGAGCATTCTACAGGGACGGGAGCTACTCGCGGCGGCAGCGCCGGTGTAGGGTTGCCGGGTGGAGGAGTCCTGGCCGCGCTCTACCTCTCGGCCGTCGTCGCTTGCCTCGCCCTGAACGCGTTCTTCGCGCTGGCGGAGTTCGCGGCGGTGAAGATCCGCCCGACGCGGGTGCGCCAGCTGCTGGAGGCGGGAGAGCCGCGCGCCGTCGCGCTCGCGCACGTCAAGAGCCACATCGGCGAGTACCTGTCCGTGTGTCAGGTGGGCATGACGTCGGCGGCGATCGGGCTCGGCTTTCTCGGCGAGCCGGCGGTCGCCGTCGCGCTCGAGCGCGCGCTGGCCGGCCTCGTGCCGCTGCCACCGCTCGGTGTACATGCGCTCGCGATCGGTGTGACGTACGTGCTCGTGTCCTACGTCAGCATCGTGGTCGCCGAGCTCGTGCCGAAGACGATTGCGCTGAATTCGCCGGAGTGGGCCGCGCTGCGCTGCGCGCGCGCGCTGCGCCTCTGCTACACGCTTTTCTACGTGCCGCTGTTCGCGCTGAACCGTTCGGCGAACGCGCTGCTGCGCCTGATCGGATTCCCGCGCACGGCGGACCGCGAGCGCCTCTCCGAGGAGGAGCTGCGCCTCGCGATCGCCGAGTCACAGAAGGGCGGAGAGCTCTCCTTTCGACAGCTGCTCACGATCGAGAACGTGCTGCTCTCCAGCCGACTCACCATCGCCGACGCCATGAAGCTGCGCTCCGGTGCGCGCGTGCTCTCGACCTCGGTGTCGTGGGAGGACAACCACCGCACGCTCCTGGAGTCGCGCTTCTCGCGCTTCCCGCTGATCGATCCGCCGCACCGGCTGCCGATCGGCGTAGTGCTCGTGAAAGACATCTACTACAACGGCTTCGCCGAGCTCTCGGGCGAGGATCTGCGCCACCTCGCGCGGCCCTGCGCGATCGTCCACGAGATGCAGCCGCTGCAGGACGCGTTTGCCGAGATGCAGAAGCTGCGCGTGCACTGGGCGATCGTCGTGAACACCCAGGACGTCTGGATCGGCTTCATCACGCTCGAAGACGTGATGGAGGAGATCGTCGGCGCGGTCGAGGACGAGTTCGAGACCGAGCCGCAGAATCACCTGGCCGACGCACTCACTCCGGGCCGCGTCGTGCTCGGCCTCGAGGCCGGGTCGATCGAGGAGGCGATCACGCGCGCGCTCGCCGCCGTGCCGCCCGCGGAGCTGCCGGCCCCGGCGCGCAAGCTCGCCGCCGCGGTGATCGCGCGCGAGGCGGACATGCCGACCTATCTCGGGCGCGGCGTCGCGGTTCCGCACGCGCGCGTCGATGGGCTCGAGAAGCCGGTGCTCGTGTTCGCGCGCTCCAGCGACGGCATTCCCGCGGCGAATCGCTCTGAGCGCACCCACTTGCTCTTCATCCTGCTGACCTCGCCCGCGAACCCGCGGGTTCAGGCGCGCCTGCTCTCGCGCGTCGGCGGGCTGCTCGACAACGAGTCTGTCGAGCGCCGCCTGCGCGAAGCGGACTCTCCGCTCGAGATCGTGGTCGCCATCCGCGACGGCGAGCTCGCCGTGCTCGGCTGAGGGCCCGCACCGGGCTCCACACCGAGCCGTGTCTCGGGGTACGCTAGCCCGCGAGGAGAGGCCCATGTCGTCCGATCCCGATTCCCGCCCCTACGTCGTCATCTCCGCGGACACCCACGCCGGCGCCAGCATCCAGGCGTACCGCGAGTACCTGGATGGGGAGCACCAGAAGCTCTTCGACGAGTGGCGCGGCGGCTACAAGAACCCGCAGCGCGAGCACATCGGCTCGAAGAAGCACAAGAACTGGGACGACGCCGAGCGCATGCGCGACATGGAGACGGAGGGGGTGGTCGGCGAGATCATCTTCCCGAACACCGTGCCGCCGTTCTTTCGCAGCAGCGTGTTGATCTGCGGCAATCCGTCGCCGGAGAGCTACCCGCTGTGGCGCGAGGGCATCCGCGCGCACAACCGCTGGCTCGCGGACTGGTGCGCCGAGTTCCCCGAGCGGCGCGCCGGCATCGGCCTCGTATATCTGAACGACGTCGACGACGCCATCGCGGACGTGCGCTGGATCGCGGACCACGGGCTGCGCGGCGGTGTGTTGCTGCCGCACGTGCCGCCCGACTGCACTCACTTGAAGCCGCTGTACGCGCCCGACTACGACCGCTTCTGGGCGGTGTGTCAGGAGCTCGGCGTGGTGGTGAATCAGCACGGCGGCACGGGCTCGCCGGACTACGGCCCGTACAAGGTCGCGCTGCCGATCCGGCTGGTGGAGACCGGCTGGTTCTCGATTCGCAGCTACACGCACCTGTTGCTGTCCGGCGTGTTCGAGCGCTTCCCGCGGCTCCGTTACATCGTGACGGAGTCGGGCTGCGCCTGGGTGCCGGCGACGCTCGAGAATCTCGACCGCTTGTGGGCGCGCATGCGCAGCGGCACCGTCGGCGAGTTCCAGTTCGCCGAGGGCGCGCTGCCGCCCGAGGCGCCGAGCTTCTACGCGCGCCGCAACTGCTTCTACGGCGCCAGCTCGCCCTCGCCGCGCGAGCTCGCGGGCCGGCACGAGATCGGCACCGACCACCTGCTCTGGGGCAGTGACTATCCGCACTTCGAGGGCACGTACCCGCACACGCGCAAGTCACTGCGCCACACCTTCCACGCGATGGATCGGGCGGAGGTGCGCGCCATGCTGGGCGAGAACGCCGCACGGCTCTACGGCTTCGACCTCGGCAAGCTCGAGCCGCTCGCGGCGAAGTTCGGGCCGACCCCGGACGAGGTCGCGGTGCCGCTCGCTCCGGAAGAGCTGCCCAAGGACTCCGGGAGCATGGCGTTCGGCTGAGCGCTCGATGGAATGCGCGGCTTCAAGGTGTTTGCCCTGGTATTCGGCCTCTGCGGCGTCGTGTTCGCGATCGCGGCGCCATACGCGTGGCGCGGGCTGAAGAGTCTCAAAGAGCCCATCACGGACGAGTTCAAACGCATCGGCGACGACGCGACGGCCTTCGCCGGCGAGCACGAGCAGCTCGACTGCGCGCCCGAGGCGTTTCGCCGGATCGACGCGTGCGACGGAGTCTGGTGCAAGGCGCAGACTCCGATCTTCACGCAAGAGTGCCTGAAACGCGCGCAGCCGAGCCCGACGCTGTGTGACGAGATACCCGACTCCGTGTGGCAGGCGGCGTTTTGGCCAACGAGCCAGTGCCGCGAGATCGAGACAGACCCGGACCTTTGCCGGCGAATCCTGCTCGAGGTCCTCAAGAGCTGCGGGAGCCGGCGCTCCGCTCACTAGCGGCAGAGTGACTCACAGGGGACCCCGTCGTGGTCGCCGTCGAGACGCGACGCGCCGCAGTGCTCGAGCTGGAAGCGGGCCTCCTCGCAGCCCGACATCTCGGAGCAGCGCGGCTTGGTCTTGCACTTGAAGCCGCTCGACTCACTCTGCGAGGGAGCGGGCGAATGATCGTGCAAGCGAGCGTAGCGCCAGGTCCACGGCGGAACGCGCTTACTCTCCGGGAGAGCCCACAGTCCGCGCTTCTCGTCGCGCGCTGTCTTCTCCAACGTCAAGAGCTTTTCATCGTGCAGATACTTCCGATATGCCCAGGCCGCCCCACGCCGCACCATCTCCGCATTCACGTCGACGGCGCCGACGTAGACGTGGGCGAGGGTCCGGCCGTATTGATCGGTGCCATGCAGCTCGAGTCGCACGTACTTCCGGGCGACCAGGTCGCGCAGCTCCTGACGGGCGCGATCGCCATACGGCTGATTTCCCTCGGGGCTGTCGATCTCCGCCAGGCGCACCTCGACGCGCGCGCCCGCGGGATCCAGAACCCAAAGTGAGTCTCCATCGACCACGGACAGGACGCGAGTCGTCGCAAGCACCGGTCCGGCGGCGAGCTGCACCAGCACGAGCAGCGAGAGCGCACTCCGGCGGAGCGCCCGCACATCGTCGAGCTTCCGTTGAACTTTCCGTTCCGACGAGACGCCGCGCACCTGCGCAGGATAGACTGCGCGCAGGAGCCAGGTCGGCTGCCAGCAGCCGCGATCGGAGTAAACCGCCATGGCTAGAATCGGTGCGCTTCTCGTGCTCGCTGCCGCGCTCGCGGCGGCCGGGTGTCAGACGCAGGCGCAGAGCCTCGCGAACGACCAGCAGATGGCGA
>DATFUE010000679.1:0-3347 GCA_035261165.1 Myxococcota bacterium | reverse complement strand
GCATGCGCTGCGAACCGCGGAGTCGTCGGGCGAGCGGGTTCTGGTCATCTATCACTCACACGTCGACACGGCGGCGTACCTGTCACACACCGACGTCGCCGGGGCGCTCGGCCCGGACGGCGAGCCCGCCTACCCGAGCAGCGCGCAGCTCGTCGTCTCGGTCCGCGAGGCCGGCGTGGGCGAGGCGGCTCTCTTCGAATGGAACGAGGCTGCGCGGGCCTTCCGCGGTCGGCCGGTCCGCTAGTCGCGGCCTGGTCGCCGCCCTGGGCATCGCAGCGGCCGGGTGCTTCTCGAGCATCGCGGACAGCGACTTGCCCGCGGACCCGATCGCGTTCGTCCGCGACTCGCCCTCGGAGGGGATTCTCTCGGTCGAGCAGTTCCGCGACGCCCTGACGATCGACAGCCCGGACGACAACATCCCGGAATACAAGAAGCCGAAGATGCGCACCTCGCTGTCACTGCTGTATTTGCGTACGGGCGAGATCGCGAACGTGCCGGACGTCGGCATCGGTGGCTTCCCCTTGGACTGGAGCGCCGACGGCACGCGCCTGCTCGTCGGGCGCGTCGACCCATCGGACGGAACCCTGCGCTTGTGGACTTGGAACCGACTATCGAGCGCCTGGGCGCCGGTGTCGCGGTACCAGACGGGCCTGGGGGCGGGGATGTCGGACGGAACGATTCGCCTCGCGTGGCACGGTCCGATCTCGCTGCCGGGGGGCAAGACGGCGGGCGCGATCTGGATCGATACCGATGCCGGGGGCGAAGAGGTGCTGCCCGGCTCGCGCGGGTGTTGGACCCCCGACGTCTCGCCCGACGGGCAAACCGTGGTCTTCGCGTGCAAGGAATCGCACTCGAAGGTCGACTCGACGATCATGCTCGAGACGTTCGCCGCGCGCGAGGCGCGCCCGATCACGCGCGGCAGCCACCCCCGTTTCTCGCGCGATGGGCGCTGGATCGTCTTTCAGCGCGACATGCAGTCGGGCAACTCGGACATCTGGATCATGCGCGCCGACGGCGGCGCGAAGCGACAGATCACCCGGACGGACTTCGTCGAGGAGTACCCGGCGCTCTCGCCCGACGGCCGCTTCGTGGTGTACGCGTCGGCGCGCGGCGACGTGAAGGAGAGTCGCCTGTTCGTCGCGCGCGTGTCCGACGGCGTGGAGCAGGAGGTGACGCACACCGGGCAGAGCAGCCGGCCGGTCTGGTGAGCGCCCTTCTTGTGAGCGCGCACGGTCTGTGCGCTCAGGGCCTGTGGGCTTGGTGGTGAGCGGGGGCCTTGGGGGCGCGCACGGTCTGTGCGCTCGGGACCTGTGTGCCTTGGTGGTGAGCGCCGCGTCGGCTCGGGACCTGCGTGCGCTCAGGTTCGGTCCGGGGGCGTCCGATCCCCCCCGAGCGGGATTGCGCGCGCGCTATCTTCGCGCGCGTCACTCGGAAGGAGTCGGTCATGCGCGTCGGAGTATTGCGCGAGACCAAGGATCGCGAGCTGCGGGTCGCCCTGCTGCCCAGCGGCGCGCGCACGCTGATCGCCGCCGGCCACGACGTCGCCGTCGAGACCGGAGCCGGCGAGGGCAGCGGCTTCGCGGACGAGCAGTACCAGGAGGTCGGCGCGGCGATCGCGAAGTCGGCGGAAGAGCTGATCGCCGAGAACGACATCGTCACCAAGGTGAAGGAGCCGACGCCGTCCGAGGTGGCCGCCATGCGACCCGGGCAGGTGCTCTTCGACTTCCTGCACCTCGCGCCCGATCCGTCGCTGACTCGCGCGATCCTGGAGCGCGGCATCATCGCGATCGGCTTCGAGACGGTTCAACTCGACGACGGCTCACTCCCCCTGCTCGTGCCCATGAGCGAGGTCGCCGGCCGACTCGCGGTGCAGATTGGCGCGCACTATCTCCAGGCGGACCAGGGTGGCCGCGGGGTTCTGCTCGGCGGCGTGCCCGGCGTGCCGCGCGGCCGCGTCGCGGTTATCGGCGCGGGCATCGTCGGCACGGCGGCGGTGCGCATGGCGGTCGGCCTGGGCGCGGAGCTCACGGTGCTCGACGTGGACCAGCGCCGCCTCTCGCACCTCTACGACATCTACCACGGCGGCATCTCGACCTTGTACTCGAACGTCGTGAACCTCGAGCAGTCCGTGCTCGAGGCGGACATCGTCGTCGGCGCCGTGCTCGTGCCGGGCGCGCGCGCGCCGATCCTGGTCACCCGCGAGCTCGTGTCTCAGATGAAGCGCGGCTCGGTGATCGTCGACGTCGCCGTCGACCAGGGTGGCTGCGTCGAGACGATCCATCCGACGTCGCACTCGAACCCGACTTACACGGTAGACGGCGTGATCCACTACGGCGTCACGAACATGCCCGGGGCCGTGCCGCGCACGTCGACGCTAGCGCTCAACAACGCCACATTCCCGTACCTGATGGAGCTCTGCCGCCGCGGCCCCGACGCCGCCATCCAAGCCAACCCCGCGCTCGCGCGCGGCGTCAACTGCTACCGCGGCCAAGTGACCCAGAAAGGCGTCGCCGAAGCCCTCGGCGCCCCCCTCGCCGTGACTCCCTGGCTGAAGCTGCGCTGACCAGAGACTCCTCGACAGGAAAGGCAAGCGGGCGCCGAAGGCGCAAGCGCGGCTAGTCTGTGATTCTCGTGCGCCGAGCCGCCTCCAACAAGGCGCGCGCGGTCTGACCGTCGGACGGGAACGTGGCGTAGCCGAACTCGAGGCGGAGTGACTCGGACAGAGTCGGGTTCGGCTCGCGCCGGATCGCCTCGCGGGCGCGGCGCGCGAGCGGACCGAGCAGCGCGGTGACCTCGCCCTCGGGCTCGGGGATCATCATCAGGAACGTGTCGGGCGCCGTGCGACCGATGACGTCGAACTCGCGCAGGCCGGCGCGCAGCTCCTGCGCCAGTGACAGGGCGAGTCGCTCGCCATCGGAGGGCTCGGGCACGGCCAACAGCTCGGCCAGCCCGTCGACGCGGAAACGCACGACGGCGAAGCCGCGGCCCGCGCGACTCGAGCGCGCGATCTCTTCCTCGATGCGCTCGCCCACGTGCGTCGCGTTCGGCAGGCCCGTGAGGTCGTCGAAGCGCCGGTGGTGACGGACGCGCTCGCGCTCGCTGACCTGCTCGAGCGCCTGCTGCACGTGCTCGGCGTAGCGGCCGAGCAGCGCCTGATCCTGCGCGGAGAAAGACTCGCTGGTCAGCGCGTCGCGACTCACTTTGCTGAGCAGCGACAGCGAGCCGAGCACGCGCCCGTCGCGGCGCAGCGGCCAGGTCAGCGAGGACACGATCTCCGCGCCGTGCGGCGCGAGCTCGGGATCCTTCGCGACGTCGGCGATCCGCACCGGCTTCTGCTGCGAGAGCGC
>DATFUE010000678.1:0-8389 GCA_035261165.1 Myxococcota bacterium | reverse complement strand
CACGAGAGCGCGCGCATGAAGATCCGCGCGAGCAGCTCGGGGCGCTTCAGCCAGTAGGTGGTCGAGAAGGTCTGTGAACTGAAGGACCGCCGGCAGTGAACGCAGAGAAACCTCTGGATGCGGGAGGGCGCGGCCGTTCGGGTGAAGAAGCCTTTGCGCCTCCAGCGCCAACCCCGCGTATCCAGATGGAACTTGCACCCCGGGTTCGGGCAGCGGGGAGGCGTGAAGGCTGTGGGCCGCTTCGGCACGACCCGTCATCGAGCACGCCTCGTGCCAGGAACAATCTTCGGAACACAACTACTCCTGATCGAGCTCCTCGATCGCCTCGACCACGTCGGCGCCCGAGACCGGCTTCACCAGGTGGCGCTCGAAGCCCGAGGCCCGGCTGCGCGCGAGATCGTCGTGCGAGCCGTAGCCGCTGATCGCGATGCCGCGCGTCGAGCCGTGCTTGCGCGCCCGCGTCATCAGCTCGTAGCCGGTGCCGTCGGGCAGGCGCAGGTCGCTCACGAGCACGTCGAACTCGCGCTCCAAGTGACTCATCGCCTCGCTCACGCTGCGCGCCATGGTCACTTTGTAGCCCTGAGCGCACAGGAAGAAGTTGAGCGTGTCCGCCGTGTCGGGATCGTCCTCCACGACCAGGATCGCCTGCGAGGATGCGCTCGCGGCGCGCGCGGCCACCGTGGGCGCGGTCTTCTCGGGCGGCGCGATGGTCGCGAGATCCACCTGGAAGCGCGCGCCGTGCGCCGAGTCGACGGCGGCGATCGTCCCGCCGTGGTGCAGAACGAGGCCGCGGCAGATCGAGAGACCCAGGCCGAGCCCGCCGCCTGACTTCGCCTCGCGCTCGCCCTGCTCGAACGGCTCGAAGACGCGTTCGCGATCGGCGGCGGGAATGCCGGGGCCGCTGTCCTCGATCGAGATGCTGACGTGCCTGCGCTCGGCGTCGCGCGAGGCGATCCAGATGCGGCCGCCCTTGGGCGTGGCACGCATCGCGTTCTGGAGCAGGTTGGCGAAGACCTGGCGCAGGCGCGTCGGGTCGGCGCGCACGTGATGCTTGCGCGCCTTCAGCTCGAGCGAGAGCACCTGACCCGCCGCCTCGAGCTCGCTCGCGCAGGAGCCGACGACGTCCGACACCAGCTCGTGCAGATCGACGCTCTCGAGCTCGATGCGCACCTTGCCCTGCGAGATGCGGGTCACGTCGAGCAAGTCGTCGATCAGCCGCGCCTCGAGCTTCACGTTGCGGCGGATCATCCCGAGAGTCACTGCGACCGCGGGCGGGACGGTAGTCTCGAGCAGGTCGACCGCCAGCAGGATGGGGGTGAGCGGCCGGCGCAGCTCGTGACTCAGCACCGCGAGGAAGCGGTCCTTCGCCTCGTTCGACGCGCGCGCCGCCGCGCCCTCGGACAGCAGGTGCTGGCGCTCCTGCTCGGCGCGAAAGCGCTCGGCCTCGTCGCGCTTGCGCAGCGACAGGTCGACGAGCGCCGCGTAGAGCAGCCGCTCGCCGCCGCGAGTCGCGAGCTGCTTCAGGGTAAGCTCGACCGGGACGCTCGCGGGCTCGGCGTCGCAGACCTCGAGCTCGACGTGGACGGAGCGCTCGCCGCGGCGGCAGCGCGCCAGGTGATCGAGCCAGGTGCGCCGGTCCGGCGGACTCACGAACACCAGCATCGGCCGGCCCTGCAGCTGCGCGGTTGCCCGGCCCAGCAGCTGACTCGCCGCGAGATTTGCCTCGAGGATCAGGCCCTGCATGTCGAGCGTGAGACACGGGATCGGCGCGAACACGAAGAGCTGCGCATAGCGGTCGCGCGCCGCGGCCACCAGGTCGCGAGTCTCGAGCAGCGCGCGCCGCTCGCGATCCAGCTCGTCCTGGCGGCTGGCGAGCTCCTTCATCGCCTCCTGCAGCTGGTCGTGCAGCCGCCCCTGGGCGCGCAGCTTCTGGATCTCCGCGACCAACTCGGCCTTCGACCGATCGTCTAGCGGCGTCGGCACGCCAGGTGACTCCTCAATGGTATCCGGACGGTTCTGGCAGCTCGTAGATCGCCAGCAAGACCGCGGGCGCGAGCTGCGCCGGCGCCGCGTCGATGTGGCGCACGCTCACGCGCAGCCGCTTCGTCCCGAGGCGCGGGAAGTTGGGCGAAATCTCGACGTCGTTCCCGTCGTCGCGGCCGTTGCCGGACCCCTCGGCGAGTGTCTCTCCCGGCGTCGCAGCGGGCGTGTCGACCGCGGCGCGCAGGAGCGGAAGGTCCCAGGAGCCGCCGCCGATCTCGAACAAGCGCTTGCTCTCCAGGTCCTTCCGGCGGTATCCGAACGCGTCGCAGAAGCTCTGGTTCACGGTGCGGATCACGAGCTCGCGGTCGAGCAGAACGAGCGGCTGGGTCACGGTCTCGACGACCGCTTGCGCGTAGTGGCGCGCCTGCGCGATCTCGCGCTCGTGGATCCGCGCGGTGTTGATGTCGAAGAGCGAGAGCACGGCCCCGTCGATGCGATTGTCGATGTTCTTGTAGGGCCGGATGCGCAGCGAGAACCAGTTGCCCTGCCGGTCCTGGACGTCGATCTCCTGCACGTTGACCCGGTCGATCGCCTCGCTGATCAGATTCTCGAGGTCGGGACAATCGATGTTGGGCTTGATGTGACCGATGGGCCGGCCGACGTCGCTGCCGATCAGGTTGAGCACGCGCTCCGCCATGGGCGTGAAGCGCCGGATGCGCAGGTCGCTGGCCACGATCACGATCGCGATCTCGACGCTGCCGAGCAGGTTCACGAGGTCGCTGTTCGCCCGCGAGAGCTCCTCGTTGCGCGCATGGAGCTCCTCGTTCACGGTGTTCAGCTCCTCGTTCGTGGACTGCAGCTCTTCCTTCGCCGTGTCGAGCTCCTCGTTGGTGCTCTGCATCTCCTCGTTGCTCGAGAGGATCTCCTCGTTCGCCGACTGGAGCTCTTCGTTCGCGGCTTCGAGGTCCTGGATGATCGACTGCAGATAATCGCGGTTCGCCGCCAGCTCCTGTTGCATCCGCGCGACGCGCGTCTCCTCGCGGCGAGCCGCGGTGCGACCGGGTGTCTTGGCGCGCGCTTCGACCCTGCTGGCCGCCGGCTCCGCGCGCGGCGTGGCGTCCTCGAACAGCACCAGGAAGTGCGTGCGGTCGCGAGAGACGAGCGGGATGACCTCTAGACTGACTTCCTTCGCGGCTCCGTCGACGCGGATGCGAATGCCCTCGCGCCGCACCGGTTGCTTCTGCTTGCGCGCGGAGTGCACGGCCGTCCGCAGTGCGTAGAGCAGGCCTTCGCGCGCCATCTTCAACAGCGAGAGACTCGGCTCGCCGGGCGGCGACTCGAGGTAGGGACCGGTCTTGCCGCGGAACTGAACGATCTCGAGCTCGTTGTCGATCACCACGCCCGCCGGCGCGTAGCGCTCGAGGAGGATGCGGCTCGCCTCGCTGTGCAGCATGTGCGGTTCGTCGCGGCTCGGCGCGACCCCGGTGCGGGGGCGCGGACTCGACACCTGGTGGTACTCGACGGGGAAGGTCACGTGCGGCAGACCGTCGGTCGGCTTCTTCGCATAGATCCGACTCTTCTTGTCCGCGGTCGCGAAGCGGTCCGAGTGCGTGCCGATGGTCTCGGCGTTGCCGAGCATCAGGAAGCCCCCGGGCTTCAGCGCGTACTGAAACACGCCCATGAGCTTGTGCTGCAGCGGCAGCGTCATGTAGATGAGCACGTTGCGGCAGAGCACGAGGTCGAGTCGCGAGAAGGGCGGGTCGCGAGTCACGTCCTGGCGCGCGAAGACGCACAGGTCGCGAACCATCTTGGTCACCCGGTAGCTGCCGCCGCTCCTGACGAAGAAGCGGCGCAGGCGTTCGGGGGAAACGTCGGCCGAGATGCTCTCGGGGTAGATCCCGGTGCGCGCGTACTCGATCGCCGCCTCGCTGACGTCGGTCGCGAAGATCTGCACCCCGACGTCCGGCTCCGAGTCACCCAGGAACTCGAGCAGCTCGATGCCGACCGAGTAGGCCTCTTCTCCGGTCGCGCAGCCGCAAACCCAGACGCGCAGCGGCGCCTCGACGTTGCGCCTCGCGAGCATCTCGGGGAACGCGTGGACGCGCAGCGCGCCGAACGCCTCCGGCTCGCGGAAGAAGCGGGTGACGTGAATCAGGATGTCCTGGTAGAGCTGGGTGATCTCGTTCGGGTTGTCCTGCGCGTACTCGAGATATTGGTCGATGCGCGTCAGCTTGTGCAGCGCCATGCGCCGCTGCAGCCGCCGATGGATGGTGGGCAGCTTGTACAGCTTGAAATCGATCCCGCTCGCAGCGCGCAACAGCGAGAAGATCTGCTGCATGTCCTCGCTGGGCGGTTCGTCCCCATCGCCCGTGATGAGCCCTTCGAGGGGCTCGAGGAGCTCGAGGGGCTCGAGCGGCTCGCTGCTGTGCACGTAGGGGTGGTGCGCGATCTCCACCAGCGCCGCGGCGATCTCGCGCGGGGAGAGCGTCAGGTCGACCATGCCGGTTGCCATCGCGGCGCGCGGCATGCCGTCGTATTTCGCGGTCTCCGGGCGCTGCGCGATGGTGATGCCGCCCGCTGCCTTCACTTCGCGGATGCCCTGAGCGCCGTCGGACGCGGTCCCGGAGAGGACGATCGCGATCGAGCGGTCGCGGACGGACTCGGCGAGCGAGCGGAAGAAGAAGTCGATCGGGGTGTACTGACTCTTGTCCGTCGCGCGCGGCGAGAGGTGGAGCTGCCCTTCGTTCAGCCCGAGCTGCGCGTTGGGCGGAATCACGTAGACGTGATCGCGCTCCAGGCGGACGCCCTCGCTGACCTGGATGACGGGCAAGCTCGACACGTTGCGCAGGAGCTCGGGCAGCGCGCTCTCGTGAGTCGGCGCGAGATGCTGCACGAAGACGACCGCCATGCCGAGATTCGCGGGCAACGCCTCGAGCAGCTGCGAGAACGCCTCGAGGCCACCGGCGGACGCGCCGACGCCGACCACCGGCACGCCGACGTCTTGGAGGGACGGCGGAGCTGCGGCCGGTGGCTTCGCTCGCGTTCGCTGCGCTCGAGGACGCGAGACCTCTACCCGCTTCCTCTTCCCGGGCATGGCCCCATCCTACACCCGTTCGTGAATGTCACGCCCGGCGAATCGCGTGTCCCGGCCGCGCGCCGCTGTGTGCGCCGTCACGCACGACCCGCGTGCCGTTCACGAAGACGTGGTGGATGCCCGTCGGCGGGTGATTCGGGTCCTCGTAGGTGCCGACGTCCAGGATGCGAGCGGGGTCGAAGACGACGAGATCCGCGAAGGCGCCTGCCCGGATCACGCCGCGGTCGCGGAGGCCGAACTTTCGCGCCGGGAAGCCGGTCATGCGGTGCACCGCCTCTTCCATCGGGAACACGCCGAGATCGCGCGCGTAGCGGCCGAGGACGCGCGCGAACGTGCCCCACAGCCGCGGGTGGGGCTTGCCCGGCAGGGTCGGGATTCCATCCGAGCCGATCATCGTGCTCGGATGGCGCATCACCGTGCGCACGTCGTCCTCGTTCATCGAGTGCATCACCGCGGTGACTCCCGGCGCCCTCGCGATCACGTGCTCCGCGGCGGACTGCGGATCTTTCCCGAGGTCGCGCGCGAGGTCGGCGATGCTGCGGCCCTCCCACTCCGTGTGACCCGGCGCGGAGGCGACCGAGACACTTTCCGGCGAGATTCGTCCGAGGCCGCCCTCGCGCCCGTCGAAGCCGCCGTTCTGCACCACGGCGCTGAGCACCGTGCTGCCGGCGGTGTACGGGTACTGATCGGCGTGGACCTCGAGGCCCAGCGCCTGCGCGCGCTCGATCAGCGCGAGTGACTCTCGGACGAGCCCCCAGGCGCGCTCGCCGGAGGCCTTGTGGTGCGAGATCTGCACCGGCACGTGCGCGCGCCGCCCGATCTCGATCGCCTCGCGCACGGAGTCGAGCAGAGCTTCGCCCTCGTTGCGCATGTGAGTCGCGTAGAGCGCGCCGGTGCCCGCGAGCTCGGCGGCGAGGGCTGCGATCTCGTCGGCAGCGGCGTAGCGCCCGGGCTCGTAGATGAGCCCCGTCGAGAGGCCGACCGCGCCCGCGTCGCGGCCCTCGCGCACGATCGCGCGCATCGCCTCGAGCTCCTTGCCGCTCGGCGCGCGCTTGGCGTTGCCCATCGCGCTCGCGCGCGCCGTGCCGTGACCGACCAGCACGGCGGCGTTCACGCTCGGCGGCTCCGCGTCGAGCCGAGAGAGGTAGCCCCCGTAACCGTCCCACTCGGGGAAGCGTGTGCCGGGATGGAACGTGCGCGCCATGGTCATCGCCGACGCATGGGGCGCCGCGCCCATGCCGCAGTTCCCGACCACGCAGGTCGTGACTCCGCCGAGCACCTTGAAGTCCATCTCGGGGCGCGCGATCAGCGCGAAGTCGTCGTGCGTGTGCACGTCGATGAAGCCGGGCGCGAGCGCCAGGCCGCCGGCGTCGAGCGACACACCCGCGTGCAGCTCCGCGCGCGCGCCCACGTGCGCGATCCGTTCGCCGCGCAGGGCGACGTCGACGACCCGGGGCGCCGCGCCGCTGCCGTCGTAGACCGACGCTCCGCGGATCCACACGTCGCAGGTTTCGGACATGGCGCGATGATACCGGAGCGCGCTATGCAGATCGCATGTCGATGTATGTGCTGGCTCTCGACCAGGGAACCACGAGCTCGCGCGCGATCCTGTTCGACGTGGCGGGCAACGCCGTCGCGAGTCAGGCGCACGAGTTCAAGCAGCACTATCCGCAGCCCGGCTGGGTCGAGCACGATCCGATCGAGATCTGGGACTCTCAGCTGCGCGCTGCCCGCGGTGCGCTGGCGCGCGCGCAGGTGCGCGCCGACGAGGTCGTCGCGCTGGGCATCACGAATCAGCGCGAGACCACGGTCGTGTGGGAGCGCGCGACGGGCCGGCCGATCTACCCCGCGATCGTCTGGCAGTCGCGCCAGACCGTGGAGCTGTGCGACGACTTGAAGCGCCGCGGCCTCGAGCCGGTGGTGCGCGAGCGCACGGGCCTCGTGGTCGACGCGTACTTCTCGGCGACGAAGCTCGCCTGGATCCTGTCGCGCGTGGACGGCGCGCGCGCGGCCGCGCGCCGCGGCGAGCTCGCGTTCGGCACGATCGACACCTGGCTGATCTACAAGCTCACGGGCGGGAAGGTGCACGCGACCGACTACAGCAACGCGTCGCGCACCATGCTCTACGACATCGGCCGGCTCCGCTGGGACCCGGAGCTGTGCGCGGCGCTCGACGTTCCCATGGAGCTGCTGCCCGAGGTGCGTGACTCGAGCGGCGCCTTCGGCACCACCGACCCCGAGTTACTCGGCGCGGCGCTGCCGATCAGCGGCGTCGCCGGCGACCAGCAGGCCGCGCTCTTCGGCCAGACGTGCTTCGAGGAAGGCAGCACGAAGAACACGTACGGCACCGGCTGCTTCATGCTGATGAACACCGGCACGAGCTTGCGCCGCTCCGCGTCGGGGCTGATCTCCACGATCGCCTGGGGCATCGGCGGCACGGTCGAGTACGCGCTCGAGGGGGCGGTGTTCGTCGCCGGCGCGGCGGTGCAGTGGCTGCGCGACGAGCTGGGCATCCTGCACAGCGCCGCCGAGAGCGAGTCGCTCGCGCGCTCGGTGCCCGACACCGGCGGCGTGTACGTGGTGCCGGCCTTCACGGGCCTCGGCGCGCCGTACTGGGATCCAATGGCGCGCGGCACGATCGTGGGACTCACTCGCGGCACGAGCCGGGCGCACCTGGTACGCGCGACGCTCGAGGCGATCGCCTTCGAGAGCACCGACCTGTTGCGCTGCTTCGAGCGCGACACGGGAGTGCGCACCCACCAGCTCCAGGTGGATGGCGGCGCGACCGCGAACGACTTCCTGATGCAGTTCCAGGCCGACGTCATGGGTGCGCCGGTGCGCCGGCCGAAGGTGCTCGAGACTACCGCGCTCGGCGCGGCGTATCTCGCGGGTCTCGCGACCGGCTTCTGGAAGGACAAGCGCCAGATCGCGAAGAACTGGCAGGAGGACCGCTACTTCGAGCCCGCGATCTCCCAGGCGAAACGCGAAGAGCTCTATTCAGGCTGGCTGCGCGCGGTCGAGCGCGCGCGCGGCTGGGCGGTCGCGGGTTGAAGACGCGAGTGATCGCGCACCGCGGCGCGTCCGTGGATCGGCCCGAGAACACGCTGGCGGCCTTCGAGCTGGCGGTGGAGCAGGGCGCGGACATGATCGAGACCGATCTCCACCTGCTCCGCGACGGCGCCGTGGCGCTGTATCACGACGACGCGATCGGCGGGCGGCTCGTGGGCGAGCACTCACTCGCCGAGCTGCGCCAGAAGCTGCCCGCGGCGCCGACGCTCGAGGAGGCGCTCGACTCACTCGGCGGGCGCATCG
>DATFUE010000677.1:0-5627 GCA_035261165.1 Myxococcota bacterium | reverse complement strand
ACGGACTCCGGAACGGGGGAGGCAAGCGAGCGCGAAGCGCGAGCGCGCATCGAGGCGCAGCGGAACGGACCACGGGTGGCCGCGGGCCCTGGCCCCGTAAGACGCGTGCCCTGGCCCGACGTGAGTCGGGCCAGGGCACGCTGGGGGGACGGTCCCGGCGGACCGTCGAGGGAGAGTCAGGGGCGCGGCCGGCGCAGCGTGCCGAGCCCGCAGGCGAGCAGCACGAGCGCGATCGCGGCGTTCGGCTCCGGCACCGCGAGCGGTCCGGTGCCGGGCGTGGGCACGTCGAGCAGTCCGAAATCGACCGCGTTGTCGTTCGTGTCGCGGTTCGCGAAGAGTCGCGCGACGCTCTGACCCGCCAGCGCCCCCGGGGCCGCACTGCCCTCGCCGGCGAAGGTGTCCGTCGCGGCGAAGACGCCGTAGCCGAGTGAGTCGAGCACCTGGCCCAACGCGTTCCGGAGCACGACCGAGTCGGGGCCGTTCTGGAAGTCGAAGTTCAAGGTGAGGTCGACGTTGGCGACCTGCGTAGCGGTGCCGTCGGTGTCTCCCACCACGAAGAAGCCGTCAGCCGGGATCGCGCCGCTGAGCGCGAGCGTCGGGCCGACCGCGCCATCGGCGCCGTTCACGCCTTCGATCACGTAGCCGTCGAGCAAGGTGCCGGGCGCGCCCCAGAGCTCGACGAAGACCTTGCCGTTGTCGACACCGGTCGCGTCGTACAGGACTTCGCTGAGCTGCACGGCGCGAGCGGCCGGCGCCTGGAGCGCGGCCGCCGCGGCGAGCGCCGCCGAGAGGAGATGCGTGCACTTGAGTTTCATCAGGGTTCCCTCTGATCTTCGAGGGGTGAGCTCTCTTCCAGGCGCGAGAAGACGCCGCCGCTCCAGGCGTCGAGCTGCGCCGCGATCTCTCCAGCGGTGAGCTCGAGCTCCGCGCGCTTCCCCGTCTCCGCCGGCGGAAGCGCAGCGAGCTGCTCGAGCGCGCGAACGCGCTGGAAGTACAGGTGATTCACGCGCTCCAGCACCTGGTCGCGGAGTGACACGACCAGGCGGCGCTCGCGCGACACGGCCAGCGGATCGTCCGGAGACACGAAGTCGGAGAGCTCCCAGGTCAGAGTCACGGCGGCGTCCCAGCCCTGGTTCTTCGAGCGACCCTGATCCCACAGGTGGTGCAGCGCGCCGCTCGAGAACGTCAGGTCGTTGCCGCCGTTCCACTCGTCGCCGCGGTCGATGCCCGCGCCGGCGCGCAGCTGCGGATAGAGACCCTTCCAGCGCGCGCGGCTCTCGATCGCACCGAGTCGCGCGGGCGCGAGCTCCTGGTACTCGAGCACCGCGCGCTGCAGCCGGGCGATGCGCTCGGCGTGGAGCCGCGGGGAGGCGCCGGGAACCCCCCGGGGCGGCGGCTGGGCGGTCCCTGGGTCGAGCGCGAACGCGGCGAGGCCGCGGTCGGTCGCGACCCAGAGTCGTGTGCCGTCGACGTCGAGGCCGAGCGCCGCGACCGAGAGCGCCTGCTTGCCCGCGCCCGTGCCCAGCTCCTCCATCGCGTAGTCGTAGAGCCCGCGCTCGGCCGCGACCCAGACGCGCCCGCCCGCGAGCGCGATCCGAGACACAACGCCTGTGCCGAGCTCGATCTGGCGCGCGCCGGCGCGATCGATGCGCCAGATGCCGCTCGCTACACCGAGCAGTGTCACGCCGCCCGACCGCGTCGCGCCGCGCAGCTCGAACCAACCGGCATCCACGCCGCCGAGCCGGCGCAGGAACGCGCGGCCGGTGCCGCCCGCGTACAGCGCACCCTCGACACCGACCCAGACCTCGTCGCCCGCGCTCGCTACCGCCGCGATCTCGCCCGACGGCACGCTCTCCTCGCGCGCGAACTCGCCTTCGCCGGTCGCCCGCCGAAACAGTCCGCCCGCGGTCGCGACCCACACGGTTCCAGCGGCGTCGACGGCGAGCCCGCGCGCCGCGTCGCCCGCGCCGAGCGGGAGCCGCACGGCGACGTCCCGTCCGGACGCGAGCACGTACAAGCCCGCGGGGGTCGCGATGAACAGCTCCGGGCCGCTGCTCGCGAGGTCGAGGATCGGCTCGGCGGCGAGCACGAGCGACCAGCCGCGCCCGTCCGAGGGGTCGCGCCGATAGAGCCCCGACTCGGTGCCCAGGAACACGGCGCCCGCGTGCAGCGCGAGCCGCGTCGGCGGCCCGGGCGGCGCGATGCCGTCCCAGTCGGGCAACAGCGCGTCCGCGAGGACCACCGCGGCGAAGACTGCGATGCAGCGAAGCATGAGCGCTCGTCGAGCAAGGCGCGTGCCCGCCTGCGGAGCCGAAAACTCGAGTGACTGCGCGCGGCCCGCGCGCGATGTGAACGCGCGGCGCGCGGGTCGAGAAGCGCGCGGCACATCGCGGGGTCGGTTGAAGCGTGGGGGGGCCCCACCTAGAATCGCCGTGTGTTCCGCGTCGCGCTTCGACTGCTTCTCGCGGCGGCGCTCGGCGCCGTGCCCTCGCTCGCGCGCGCCGATGTGTATCGCTGGGTCGACGACTCGGGCGCGACACACTACGCGACCACGCGCGACGCCGTTCCGAGGCGCTTTCGCGACGCGGCGGAAGTCATCAAGCCGGCGCCGGCCACGATCCCGAACCCGAGCGACGCGACCCCTCCCGCGCCGCCGCCTCGGCTGCCGGCCGCGGAGCCGAGCCCGCCTCCCGTCGAGCCGGGCCCCGCGCCGGTCACACCACCGCCGCCGACGACGAGCGCGCCCACCCCCGCGCCGTCATCACCGGCGCTGCCCGAGTCGCAGTCCCACGCGCCGGTCGCGCCCCCGGCCACGGAGACGAGCGCGCCACCCGCTGAGCCGCCGTCATCGGCGCTGCCCGAGTCGAAGTCGAGCGCGCCGGTCGCGCCGCTCCCGGCTGCGGAGACGAGCACGCCATCCGCTGAGCCGCCCGGCGCGCCCGCATCGGCGGCTCCGCAGCCGAGCGGCCCGAAGGATCCGCGCGCGGAGGAGATCGCGCAGCTGGAGGGTCAGATCGAACGCGATCGCGAAGTGCTGCGACAGCTGATCTCCACCCCTCGCTGGGACAGCGCGGAGCTCGCGGCCGATCCGCGCGTCCGCGAGATCGCCGAGCGCATGCCGCGCCTGCAGGCGGAGCTGGCTGCGCTGCGCACGGAAGCCGGGCGCTAGCGCCGTGGCGCGCCGCGTGGTCGCGCTCGCCGGCGGCGTCGGAGCCGCGCGCTTCCTGTCGGGCCTGGTGCGCGTGCTGCCACAGGAGGAGCTCGCGATCGTCGTGAACACCGGCGACGACCGGGACTTCTTCGGCCTGCGCGTCTGCCCCGACCTCGACATCGTGACTTACACGCTCGCCGGGGTGGTGAACCGCGAGACCGGCTGGGGCTTCGATGGGGACACCGTGGCGTGTCTCGACGCGCTGCGCCGGCTGCGCGGCGACGTGTGGTTCCGGCTCGGCGATCGGGATCTCGCGACTCACATCCAGCGCACGGAGCGACTGCGCGCGGGCGCGACGCTCGCCGAGGTCACGCGCGAGCTCGCGGCGGCGTTCGGGCTGCGCGTCGAGCTCCTGCCCATGAGTGACTCGCCCGCACCGACCCTCGTCGTGCGCGCGGACGGCACGCGCACGGACTTCGAGGAGTACATGGTGCGCGACGGCGCGCCCGAGGACGTCGCCTCGCTCGACCTCTCCGCCGCGCGCGCCGCGCGGCCCGCGCCCGGCGTGCTCGAGGCGATCGCCGCGGCCGAGATCGTGATCGTGTGCCCCTCGAACCCGCTCGTCTCGATCGGCACGATCCTCGAGGTGCAAGGCGTTCGCGCGCGGCTCGAGGCGCGACACGATGCGGTGTCGGTCTCGCCGATCATCGCGGGCGCGCCGGTCAAGGGCCCGGCCGATCGCCTGCTGCGCGCGGTGGGCGCGGAGGTCTCGGCGACCGGGGTCGCCCGTCTGTACCGCGGCTTCTGTCGCGGCATGGTGATCGACAACCGGGACGCGGGCCTGGCCCGCGAGATCGAAGCGCTGGGCCTCGCGGTCCGCGTCGAAGAGACGCTGATGCGCACGCCCGAGATCGCCGCGGCGCTCGCGAAGAGCGTGCTCGAGCTCGCGGGGCGCGCCGCGTGAGAACCGCCGCGGCGGTTCCCGTGAAGGACTTCGCGCGCGCGAAGCGCCGGCTGCGCGCGCGCTTCGACGACCGCGCGGTCGAGCGCATCCTGCGCGCGCTGCTCGCGGACGTGCTCGGTGCGCTCGCCGAGGCGAAGCGCATCGAGCGCGTATTCGTGCTCTCCGACGACGCCGCGGTCGCGGAAGCCGCGCGCGCGTCGGGGGCGAGCGTGGTTCTGCGCGTCCCCGATCCGGGACTCAACGAGGCGATCGATGCCGCCGCGGCGGAGTGTCTCGCCGGCGGCTTCGACGCGCTCCTGGTCGCGCTCGGCGACCTGCCGCTCCTGACCGGAGCCGACGTCGACGCCCTGGTCGAGGCCGGCGAGCGCGAGCCCGTCGTGATCGCGCCGGCGGACGACGGCGGCACCGCCCTGCTCTTTCGCCGCCCGCCGCTCGTGATCCCCGCGCGCTTCGGGCCCGAGAGCGCGAGCGCGCACGAGGCGGCGGCGCGCGAGCGCGGAGTCACTCCGCTGTTGTGGAGCGCGCTCTCGGAGAGCGCTCGGATCGACCTCGACACCCCCGAGGACGCCCGGCGGCTGCTCGAAGCGACCGAGCCCTGCCGCACGCGCGACGTGCTGCGCGAGCTGTTGCGGTGAGCGAGCTGCGGCTGCGCGCGCTCGAAGGCCTGCCCGAGATCCCGCCCGGCGACAATCTCGCGGCGCGGCTCGCGGCGCTCGTCCCGACGGGCCCGGGGATTCTGGTCGTCGCGCAGAAGATCGTCTCGAAGTCCGAGGGCCGGCTCGTGTCACTCGCCGACGTCGTGCCCTCGGAGCGCGCGATCGCGCTCGCGCGCGAGATCGGCAAGGAGCCGCGCCACACCGAGCTGGTGCTCCGCGAAGCGAAGCGCGTCGTGCGCACGGCGCCGGGCGTGCTGATCACCGAGACCCGACACGGATTGGTGTGCGCCAACTCGGGCGTCGACCTGTCGAACTCGCCCGGAGACGAAGTCGCGGTGCTCTTGCCGCTCGATCCGGACGCTTCCGCGGAGCGCATCCGCGCCGCGCTCGGCCCGGGCCGTGCGGTGATCATCAGTGACACCTTCGGCCGGCCCTGGCGCGAGGGCCTGGTCGACGTCGCGATCGGCGTCGCCGGCCTCGCGCCGCTGAAGAGCTACATCGGCGAGACCGACCGCGCGGGCCGCGAGCTGCAAGTCACAGTCATGGCGCGCGCGGATCAGATCGCCGCGGCGGCCGGCATCCTGATGGAGAAGGAAGCCGGCACGCCCGCGGTCTGGGTCGAAGGCCTCGCGATCGAGGGGAAAGGCGCGCTGCGCGATCTCCTCCGGGATCCGACCCGCGATCTATTCCGCTGAGCCGTTCGGCTCCCGCTCCCTTCAGCCGAACAAGCGCTTGGAGGCGAGCGCAGCGCCGGCGGAGAGCGCGCGCAGCTTCTCCCAGACGATCTCCTCCGCGACTTCGCCCAGGCCCGCGGCGGTGGCGAAGCCGCAGTCGGTGCCGGCGAGCACGCGGCGCG
>DATFUE010000676.1:0-5064 GCA_035261165.1 Myxococcota bacterium | reverse complement strand
GCTGCGGTCGCCGGACTTCGCGATGCGGCCGCCGATCAGCACGTGCGTGCGGTCGGGGACGAGATAGTCGAGCAGGCGCTGGTAGTGCGTGATCGCGAGCACCGCTCGCTCGGGCGAGCGCAGGCGATTCACGCCGTCGGCGACGACGCGCAGCGCGTCGATGTCGAGGCCGGAGTCGGTCTCGTCCAGCACCGCGAGCGCGGGCTCGAGCAGCGACAGCTGCAGGATCTCGTTGCGCTTCTTCTCGCCGCCCGAGAAGCCTTCGTTGACGGACCGCGAGAGGAACGTCTCGTCCATCTCGAGCTCCTTCGCCTTCTGCTTCACCAGCTTCAGGAAGTCGATCGCGTCGAGCGGCGGGAGCCCGCGGGCCTCGCGCACCGTGTTCAGCGCCGCCTTCATGAAGTACGAGTTTCCGACGCCGGGGATCTCGACCGGATACTGGAACGCGAGAAAGACGCCGGCGCGCGCACGCGCCTCGGGCGCGAGCGACAGCAGGTCCTTGCCGCGAAACAGCACGGAGCCCTGGGTGACCGCGTAGCCTTCGCGGCCGGCGAGCACGTTCGCGAGCGTGCTCTTGCCCGAGCCGTTCGGGCCCATCACCGCGTGGACCTCTCCGGCGCGGATCACGAGGTCGACGCCACGCAGGATCGGCTTGTCTTCGACGCGCACGTGCAGGTTTCGGATCTCGAGCATCGCGTCACTCATGACTCAGCCCACCGCCCCCTCGAGCGTGACGGCCAGCAGCTTCTGCGCCTCGACCGCGAACTCCATCGGCAGCTCGCGGAACACTTCCTTGCAGAAGCCGTTCACGATCAGGTTCACCGCGTCCTCGCTGGAGAGGCCGCGCTGGCGGCAGTAGAACAGCTGGTCATCGCTGATCTTCGAGGTCGTCGCCTCGTGCTCGATCTGCGCCGACGAGTTGCGCGCCTCGAGATACGGGAAGGTGTGCGCGGCGCACTTGTCGCCGATCAGGAGTGAGTCGCACTGCGAGTGGTTGCGCGCGCCCGTCGCCTTTTGGTTTACCTCGACGAGGCCCCGGTAGGCCTGAGAGCCGTGGCCCGCGGCGATGCCCTTCGAGACGATCGTGCTCTTGGTGTTGCGGCCGATGTGGATCATCTTGGTGCCGGTGTCGGCCTGCTGATAGTGATTCGTCACGGCCACGGAGTAGAACTCGCCGACCGAGTCGTTCCCCTGCAGGATGCAGCTCGGGTACTTCCAGGTGATCGCGGAGCCGGTCTCGACCTGCGTCCAGGAGATCTTCGAGCGCGCGCCGCGGCAGGCGCCGCGCTTGGTCACGAAGTTGTAGATCCCGCCGCGCCCGTCCTTGTCGCCCGGATACCAGTTCTGCACGGTCGAGTACTTGATCGTGGCGTCGTCGAGCGCCACCAGCTCGACCACCGCCGCGTGCAGCTGGTTCTCGTCGCGCATCGGCGCGGTGCAGCCCTCGAGATACGACACGTACGCGCCCTCGTCGGCGACGATCAGGGTGCGCTCGAACTGGCCCGTCTTCGCCTCGTTGATCCGGAAGTAAGTCGAGAGCTCCATCGGGCAGCGCACGCCCTTGGGCACGTACACGAACGAGCCGTCGGTGAACACGGCCGAATTCAAGGTCGCGAAGAAGTTGTCGGAGTAGGGCACGACCGAGCCGAGATACTTTCGCACCAGCTCGGGGTGGCTCTTCACCGCGTCGGAGAAGGAGCAGAACACGATGCCCAGCTCGCCGAGCTTGGCCTTGAACGTGGTCGCCACCGAGACCGAGTCGAACACCGCGTCGACCGCGACGCCCGCGAGCAGCTTCTGCTCCGACAGCGGGATGCCGAGCTTCTCGAAGGTCTTGCGGATCTCCGGGTCGACCTCGTCCATGCTGGCGAGCTTCTTCCCGGCCTTCGGCGCGGAGTAGTAGCTGATCGCCTGGTAGTCGATCGGCGGGAACTTCACCTTCGCCCAGCGCGCGTCTTCCTCGCGCATCTCGCGCCAGCGGCGAAACGCCTTGAGCCGCCAGTCGAGCAGCCATGCGGGCTCGCCCTTCTTGCCCAAGATCAGCGCGATCACGCTCTCGTCGAGCCCGGGTGGAACCGTGTCGGACTCGACCGCGGTGGTGAAGCCGGCCTGATACTCGCGCTCGGTCAGCGCGGCGATGTCGCTCGTCGAGCTCATGCCTCGATCCCCGGCGGCGCGCCGCTCGGCGCCGTGTCGATCTGCTTGATCAAGTTGCTGGGATCGGTGCGCGCGAGGTCCGCGAGCGTCACGCCCTCGAGCACGCCGCGAATCGCGCTCTCGACCGAGCTCCAGAGTCCGCGGATCGAGCAGCCGGTCGTGTGCACGCAGTCGTGGAGCTGCCCCGGATGGGAGTCACAGAATTCCCGCGGAAACAGCGAGCCGCCCAGCGCTTGAACGACCTGCCAGGCGGTGATCTCGCGCGCAGGCCGCGACAGCCGGTAGCCGCCGCCCGCCCCGCGCGTCGAAAGCACGAGCTCGGCCTGGCGCAGCGCGCGCATCAGCTTGGCCGCGTAGTCGGGCGACAGGCCCTCGCGCTCCGCGATCACCGGGATGGTGATCGGCTCGGGTTCGGCGTGTCGCGCCACCTGCAGCAGGCAGCGGAGCCCGTATTCCTCTTGCGCCAGGAGCTGCATAGGCGGGGCACCATAGGAAACTGTACGGCGAAGTCAAGATTCCCCGGGGGCCGGCGCGGGCGCCTCTAAACCTGCGCGCGGGCGGTAGAATCCGCCCACCTTGGAAGCCCAGCTGCTCGCCTACAGAGACCGTTTTCCGGTGCTCGCGCCCGACGCCTTCGCCGCCCCGGGGGCGGTGCTGATCGGCGACGTCGAGGTCGGCGCGCAGGCCAGCGTCTGGTTCGGCTGCGTGGTGCGCGGCGACGTCTGCCACGTGCGCATCGGCGCGCGCAGCAACTTCCAGGACGGCTCGATCATCCACGTCTCGCGCGCCGGCCTCGCGACACAGATCGGTGTCGAGGTGACCGTCGGGCACGGCTGCATCGTGCACGCCTGCACGCTCGAGGACCGCTCGTTCGTGGGCATGGGCTCGGTGATCCTCGACGGCGCGCGCATCGCCAGCGAGGGCATGCTGGGCGCGGGCTCACTCTTGCCGTCGGGGAAGGTCATCGGCGCGCGCGAGCTGTGGCTCGGCCGGCCCGCGCGCCTGGTGCGCATGCTCCGCGACGACGAGCTCGCGGACAACGCGGAGCGCAACCGCCACTACGTGGAGCTCGCCGCCGAATACCGCGCGGCGCTTCCGACTGACTTCGCTCGCCTTCGGCCCGCTGCGCGCGCCTGGCGGCGCTTGCGAGCTCGGCTCGGGACGGCCCTCGCCTCGCTCCCCCACGGCCGCTCGTGATCTCGATTCTGTTTCTCGGCGTCGCGGCGGGCTTCAGCCACGTGATCACGGGCCCCGACCACGTCGCCGCGCTCGCGCCGTTCTCGGTCGAGGCGCAGCGCCGCGCCTGGACCGTCGGCCTGCGCTGGGGCGCGGGCCACGCGGCGGGCATCGTCGCGGTCGCGCTCTTGTTCGTGTTCGCGGCCGACTGGCTGAACGTCGAGCTGCTCGCGGACGTGGGCGACTACCTGGTCGGCGGCGTGCTGGTCGCGGTCGGCGGCTGGGGGCTCGCCCACGCGCGCCGCGCCGCGCGCGTCTTCGAAGGCGAATCGCTCGCGCACCGGCACGTGCACGCCACCGCCGCGCTCTCGATCGGCACCTTGCACGGCCTAGTGGGGACCGGCAGCACGCTCGCGGTGTTGCCGGCGGTCGGCATGCGCTCCTTCGCCGAGTCCGCGACGTATCTGTCGGGCTTCGCGCTGGGCACGATCCTGTCGATGAGCGGCATCGCCTGGCTGCTCGGCGCGCTCGCGCCGCGCGACGACCTGAGCGCCGGCTACCGCCGCCTGTTCCTCGTCGCCTCGTGGTGCTCGCTCGCGCTCGGCCTCGTCTGGCTCGGGATGGCATTCGCGGGAGTGGACGTGCACGGCGGCTGACGGAGTACACTGCGCGCACGGAGGGAGTGACGTGAACGCTCGCCTGGTCGCTCTCGGAGCGCTCGCGCTCTTATTCCTGTTCGGCATCACGGGCTGTTACTACGTGATCGCCCCGGGCGAGCGCGGCGTGAAAGTCACGCTCGGCAAGATGTCCGAGCAGTTCCTGTCGCCGGGCCCCGGCTTGAAGGTGCCGTTCATCACCGAGATCCAGCGCGTGAACGTGCAGCAGGACACTCGCGAGGTCTCGGCGGAGTGCTTCTCGTCGGACCTGCAGCAGATCAACATCCAGCTGAAGGTGCTGTACCGCATTCCGGAGGCGTCGATCATCTCCGTGCTGCGCGACTATGCGGGCACCCCTTTCGAGAAGCTGATCCTGCCGCGCGTGCAAGAGGCGGTGAAGGAAGTCACCGCGATGAAGAGCGCCGCGGACATCGTGAAGACCCGCGAGCAGATCAAGGTCGCCGCGCTCGAGTCCTCGCGCACGAAGGTCGGCAGCTTGCTCGTGATCGAGGACCTGGTGATCGAGGACGTGAAGCTCTCGCGCGAGCTCGAGCAGGCGATCGAAGCGAAGATGGTCCAGCAACAGGAGGCGGAGAAGGCGATCTTCAAGATGCAGCAGGCGAAGACCGACGCCGAGACCCTGATCATCAAGGCGAAGGCCGACGCGGAGTCGATCCGCATCCAGGGCGAGGCGCTCGAGAAGGCGCCCAAGCTCGTCGAGCTGAAGATGGTCGAGAAGTGGAACGGTGTGGCACCGCAGGTCGTCGGCTCGGGCTCGAACATCCTCTTGCCGCTCGGCGGCAAGGAACGCTGAGGGAGACAACTCATGGCCAGTAAAGAGCTCGGGATCCTGGTGGAGATGCTGCGCGCGCGTCCGATCGTCGGAGACGTCAGCGTCGAGGAGATGCGCCAGGGAATGGCGGCGATGATCGGCTCGGCGCAGCTGCCCGCGGGACTCGTGCGCGAGCCGCTCTCGGTGAACGGCGTGCCCGCGGAGTGGGTCAGCGCACGGGGCGCCGCCGCGGATCGAGCGGTGTTGTACCTGCACGGCGGCGGCTACGTGCTCGGCTCGATC
>DATFUE010000675.1:0-3400 GCA_035261165.1 Myxococcota bacterium | reverse complement strand
CACCGCGAGGTTCGTGCAGTCGGCCGGATAGCCGTCGACCGCGAAGATCTCGATTCCGTCGCGCACGAGCTTCGTCACCTCGAGCTCGTCCCAGCGCGAGATCGCCTTGCCGATCCAGCTCCGCTCCCTGGACGGCACGGCGACTCGAACGGCCCCGAGCGCAGAGAGCTCGTGAATCAGGGGAAGTAGCGCGGGCGAATCCACGCCGTCGTCGTTCGTGACCAGGGTGTAGCTCACGGCGCGGCAGCATAGCCCGCTCGGGTACGATTGGCCGAAAGGGAACGAATGGCCGACGACGGGCTCTCGATGCGAGACATCTGCGCGCGACTCGCGGCATACCAGCCGAAGCTAGCCGGACCGCCTGCGGGCGATCACTGGCTCGCGGCCGTCGCTTTGGTCTTCTGCGCGCCCGCCGGCGCGCCGGCGGAGCTGCTCTTCATCGAGCGCGCGCTGAAGGAAGGCGATCCCTGGTCGGGGCAGATGGCGTTCCCGGGCGGGCGCCACGACCGCGACGACCCGGACCTGGTCGCCACCTCGGTCCGCGAGACACGCGAGGAGGTGGGACTCGAGCTCGGCGCGCCGGTCGCGCGACTCGACGACTTCCCGAACGCGCGCGCGGGCTCGCTGGTCGTGTCGCCCTTCGTCTATCAACTCGACGCGCGCCCGAAGCTCTCGCCCAACCGCGAGGTCCAGTCGACCGTCTGGATTCCCGTGCCCTGGCTGCTGCACCCCGACGCCGCCGTCGACTACGAGATCTCGCGCGAGTCACAGAAGCTGATCTTCCCCGCGGTGCGCTACGACCGCTACACCGTTTGGGGTCTCACGTACCGGATCCTCGCGAACCTGTTCGCGGCGCTGGGCCGGGACTTCAGACCGGCGCCGTGAGCGTCGGCGCGAAGAAGCGCAGCGCGGCGAGTGTCTGCCCGGCCATGCCCGCGATCGCGAGCAGCGCCGGCGCGCGCGCCCCCCGGTCCCAGTAGCGGCGCGCGAACACGCTCGCGACCAGGAAGTTCACGTACGGAATCCAGATCGTGAGCGCGAACGCCCAGCTCCAGCCGCGGCTGTGATGCGCCGCCACGAACCAGAGCCACAGCGCCGCAGTGACCAGCGCGCCCAGCGAGGCGGAGAGCAGCAGGAGGTCGATGACCGGCTTCGGCTCGCGGCCGAACAGGAAGACGAAGAGCGCGGTCGCCGCGCCGAAGCTCACGATCAGGCACGCCTGCCAGCCCGGTCCGAGCGGTATGAGACGCTCGCTCACGACTCGGGCTCGACGGGTCTCGCGGGGGTGCGCAGCGACGGGTCTCGGGTCGCGGCGACGCGGAACAGGTCGAGGGGCGCGGTGCGCTCCAGGATCTGCTCCGGCGGCTGGTTGCGCGTGCGCGCCAGCTCGCGCAGCCCGGCGTCGATGCCGCGCACCGCTTTCTCGAGCGCGCGCGGGACGGACTCGGGCTCGGAGAGCAGCAGGCCGTCCGCGACGGCGAGTGAGTTCGCGACGCCGAGCACGTAGCCGAGGATGTCGCCCGCCTGGCGCTCGGGGAGCTTCAGAAGCGCTTCGCCGAGCAGCGAGCCGCGCAGCTGGCGAGGCAGCGAGATCGCGCTCATCAGGGCGCTCGAGTCGGACTGCGGCGTCCAGTCGGTCACCTTCTCGCCCGCGAGCGGGCGGTACACGCGCATCGCCTGCTCGCGCTCCGGGAAGCCGAGATCCGTGAGCCGGTTCGTGCGCCAGCGCAGCGCCTCCTCCTCCATCTCCGACGGACTCTCGAAGAGCGCGCCGTAGACCAGGCGCCAGTAGAGCGCGGGAGACTGGTCGAAGAGCGCATGCGAGATCTCGTGAACGCGGTGCGGGCTGGTCTCGCTCTCCACGCCGAAGTACACGACACCATCCGGTGTAAACCAGCCGATCGGCGGCTCGTCCTCCTTGCCCACGACCGCGATCTGGGCCTCGGCGCGCACGGCGAGAATCACGAGCTCGAGCTCCAGCTCCTCGAGCGCGCGCACCAGGGTCGGGCGGCCGGCTTCGATCAGCGCGTCGATCCACTCGTGCACGCGCGGCATGAGCAGCTCGGAGCCGTTCCAGCAGTCGAGGTCGAAGCACGCGACGCGCTGCTCGGTGGTGGCGAGCTCGAGCAGCCACGCGGCTTCCGACATCCCGCCGGCGCGCACGGTGTGCACGAGCTCCGCTTCGGCGAGCAGGGGCACGACGTCCTCGGGGCGCTCGACGAGCATCAGGAACTCGGAGCGCGCCTCGGGGCGGAGCTCCTGACAGGCCAACGCGAGCTCCTCGGGCGAGAGCTTGCTGAGCCGCGCACGCGCCGCGGCGCGGTCGGTCCGGCCCAGGCGCAACAGCGCGACGCCGTCAGCCAATGCCGGGGATCGCCTCGCGCACCGCGTCCATGGACTGATCGACGAGGTGGATCTTGAAGCTCGACAACACCTCGGCCGGCACTTCCTCTAGATCCTTCGCGTTGCGGCTGGGCAGGATCAGCTCCTTGATCCCGGCGCGATGCGCCGCGAGCACCTTGCCCTTGATGCCGCCCACGGGCAGGACCTGGCCGCGCAAGGTGATCTCGCCGGTCATCGCGACGTCGTCGCGCACCGGTTTCCCCGTGAGCAGGCTGGCGAGTGACACCACCATCGTCACCCCCGCCGACGGGCCGTCCTTCGGCTGGCCGCCCGCGGGCACGTGCACGTGGATGCGGTTCTTCTCGAACGTGTCCGCCGGGATGCCGAGCGACTCGGCGTTGGTGCGCACGTAGGACAGCGCCGCCTCGGCGGACTCGCGCATCACGTCGCCCATCTGGCCGGTGAGGTTCAGCTCGGGCTTGCCCTCCATCAGCGCCGATTCGACGAACACGAGGTCGCCGCCGACGGGCGTCCAGACCATGCCCGTCGCCACGCCGGGCCGCTCGGTGCGTTCGACCTTCTCCTGCGAGAAGGGCGCGGGACCGAGCAGCTTGCCCAGGTCCTCGACGCCCAGGGTCTTCGAGCTCACGCCCTCGGCGATCTTCAGCGCGGCCTTGCGCACGAGCGAGGCGATGTTCCGCTCGAGGCTGCGCACGCCCGCTTCGCGCGTGTAACCCTCGACCAGGCGCAGGATCACCTCGTCCGAGAGCTCGAGTGACTCGGGAGTGAGTCCGTGCTCCTTCAGCTGCCGCGGCAGGAGGTGGTCGCGCCCGATGCGCAGCTTCTCGGTCGCCGTGTAGCCCGGCAGCTCTATGATCTCCATGCGGTCGAGCAGCGGTGCTGGAATCGTGTCCGCGCGGTTCGCCGTGGCCACGAACAGCGTCTTCGACAGGTCGAACGGCACCTCGATGTAGTGGTCGCTGAAGCTCGAGTTCTGCTCCGGGTCGAGCACCTCGAGCAGCGCCGACGACGGGTCGCCGCGGTAGTCCATGCCGAC
>DATFUE010000674.1:0-5983 GCA_035261165.1 Myxococcota bacterium | reverse complement strand
CCTGAACATCGACGCGGTCGGGGGCGCCCGCGGCTTCTCGGTGGCGTCGCCGGCGTTCCCGTCGATCGACCTGCGCTTCGAGAGTCTCGCCGGCGTGTACGGCGTCGCGGTGCTCACGATCGCGGCGATCGCGCGGCTGGTGTACTCCGGCGGCGGGCTCGCGTTCCGGGCGGTGCGCGAGGACGAGATCGCGGCCGAGTCACTCGGCGTTCCGACCACGCGCGTGAAGGTCGAGGCCTTTCTCGTGTCGAGCTTCTTCGCCGGCGTCGCGGGCGCGCTGTTCGCGTGCACGGAGGGCTACATCCACACGAACAGCTTCAGCTTCGTGCGCTCCTTCGAGCTGGTGGCCTTCGTGGTGCTCGGCGGGCTCGGTTCCCTTTCCGGCGCGGTGCTGGCCGCGGCGGTGTTGACGGCGGCGCCGGAGGGGCTCCGCGGCCTCGGTGAGTGGCGCATGATCCTCTACTCGCTGCTGCTGATCGTCACCATGATCGTGCGCCCTCAGGGCCTGCTCGGGCAGCGCGAGCTGCTGCCGCTGGCGCGGTACGCCGCGCGCGGAGGCGGAAAGGCGAGGCGTGGCGCTGCTTGAAGTGAGCGGCCTCACCGTGCGCTTCGGCGGACTCACCGCCGTGTCGCGTCTCGACTTCGCGGTCGAGGAGGGCGCGCTCGTCGCGCTGATCGGGCCGAACGGCGCGGGCAAGACGACGGCGTTCAACGTGATCACCGGCGTCTACCCGCCGACCGAGGGCAGCGTGCGCTTCGCGGGTCGCGAGATCGGCGGCGCGAAGCCCCACGCCATCTGCGCCGGCGGGATCGCGCGCACCTTTCAGAACATCCGGCTGTTTCGCGCGCTGTCGGCGCTCGACAACGTGCGCGCGGCGCTGCAGGCCGCCGGGCGCAGCGGCGCGCGCGACATGTTGCGCGGGCCCGCCTGGCGCAGGCGCGAGCAGATGGCGGAGGACGAGGCGCGCCGGCTGCTCGACGAGCTCGGCCTCGATGGGTTCGCGGAAGCGCGCGCCGACTCACTTCCTTACGGAGAGCAGCGGCGCCTCGAGATCGCGCGCGCGCTGGCGACCCGGCCGCGCCTGCTCCTGCTCGACGAGCCGGCGGCAGGCATGAACCCGGCCGAGAAGCAGGCGCTGCGCGCGTTGGTCGCGGAGCTGCGGCGCGCGCACGGGCTCACCATCGTGCTGATCGACCACGACGTGTCGTTCGTGATGAATCTCTCCGAGCGGGTCGCCGTGCTCGACCACGGCGAGAAGATCGCCGACGGCCTGCCCGAGGAGGTGCGCCGCGATCCGCGCGTGATCGAGGCCTATCTCGGCGCGGAGGTGGAGGCGCACGCGTGAGCGAGACGCTGCTCTCGGTCGAATCACTCGACGTTCGCTACGGCGCCATCCATGCGCTGCGCGGGGTCTCGTTCGAGGTGAAGGCCGGCGAGATCGTGAGCCTGATCGGCTCGAACGGCGCCGGGAAGTCGACGCTCTTGCGCGCGATCTCGGGGCTGTTGCGGCCGAGCGCGGGCCGGATCATGCTGCGCGGCATCGATGTGACTCGTCATGCGCCCGAGGCGATCGTGGCCCTCGGCTGCTCGCACGTTCCCGAGGGGCGGCGGATCTTCGCGAACCTGACGGTGCGCGAGAACCTGCAGATGGGCGCCTGGCCGAGGCGCGCGGGCGAGGCGCAGGGGCTCGAGCGCGTGTTCGCGCTGTTCCCGCGCCTGCGCGAGCGACTCACTCAGCCGGGCGGCACGCTCTCGGGCGGCGAGCAGCAGATGCTGGCGATCGGGCGCGCGCTGATGGCCGAGCCCGCGGTGCTCCTGCTCGATGAGCCGTCGCTCGGCCTCGCGCCGCTCTTGGTGCGCCAGATCTTCGCGATCGTGCGCGAGATCAACGCGCAGGGTACGACCGTGGTGCTGGTGGAGCAGAACGCGCACCAGGCGCTGGGCATCGCGCGGCGTGCTTACGTGCTCGAGACCGGCACGCTCGCGATCTCCGGCAACGCGGCCGACTTGGCCCGCGATCCGCGCGTGCGCCGCGCATATCTCGGCGACGAGTCGGCGGGGTAGAATCGAACGCGATGGACTGGCGCAGTCACCTGCCGAACTTGCTGTCGGGCCTGCGCATCGCGCTCGTCCCCGTCCTGCTGTGGCTGGCCTGGACGGACCACCCGACGGTGTTTCTCGCGACCTTCGGCTTCTCGCTCTCCACCGATCTGCTCGACGGGTATCTCGCGCGCCGCATGCGCACTGGATCGGAGCTGGGCGCGAAGCTCGACAGCTGGGGCGATCTCGCGACCTACGCGGTGTTTCCGCTGTGTGCGTGGTGGCTGTTCCGCGAGCGGGTGGTCGAACAGATGGTGTTCGTGATCGCGGCGCTGATCGCGTTCGTCGCGCCGACGGCGATCGGGCTGTTGAAGTTCCACCGCATCACGAGCTACCACACGCGGCTCGCGAAGCTCGTCGCGATCGTGATGGGCGCGGGACTGATTCTATGTCTGGGCTTCGATGTGCCGGCGCTGTTCCAGGGAGCGGTGTTGCTCTTGTTGGTGGAGGCGATCGAGGAGATCGCGATCACGACCGTGCTGCCGGAGTGGCGCGCGGACGTGCCCTCGCTGCTCGCGGCGCTGAAACTGGCGCGCGCCGCGAAGCCGGCGGCGATGCTCGCGCTCGCACTGCTGGGACTTCCGAGCGGCGCGTCGGCGCAGCTGCCGGACCTCGTCCCGGGGATCTCGGACGTACAAGTCGAGCTCAGCGCCAGCGTCGCGGCGGGCGACGTCGCGGAGGGTTGCGCGGGCGGGACGACGGGCCGTGACCTCGTGCGCCTGTCACTCACGACGCGAAACGATGGCCCGGGCGACATGGACATCGGCGATCCGATGTGTCCGGATTGCGTCAGCCATCCAAACGAGGTCTGCGGGAATCCCGACTTCATCTGCAGCCCGGCGGGCGGCCACAATCACGCGCACTACCAGAACTTCCTGCGCTACGAGATCGTCGATCCGAACGGCGTGGTCGCGGCCACCGGCGGGAAGCGCAGCTTCTGTTTGTCCGAGTCGATGTGTCTCGACGGAAGCTCCTTCCGGCACAGCTGCTCGAATCAGGGGCTCGACGCCGGCTGCTGGGATGTGTACCAGTACTGGCTCGGCTGTCAGTACGTCGACGTCACCGATCTGCCCGACGACCTCTATACGCTGCGAGTCACCGTCGACCCGCAGGACAAGTTCGCCGAGGTGAGCGAGGCCAACAACGTGCTCGACCAGCCGATCCTGCTGCTGCGCGGGCCGCTGACCGACGTCTCGCTGGAGAAGGGCTCGCTCCTGCTGAAGCCCGAACACGTGTTCCGCGTGCGCGCTCGCGCGCCCGAGACGCTGGAGCTCTTCGGCTCCAAGAGCGATCCGACGCGGGACGGCGGGACGCTGTACGTCCTGGACACGATCGGCGGCGATCAGATCGGCTTCGGCCTCCCGGCTTCGGGCTGGAGGCGGGTCGGCAAGGCGACCGCGCCGCAGGCGTACCGCTACCGAGGCAGCCGCCGCGAGGACGGCGCGTGCAGCCTCGTCCAGGTCTCGCGCGGCAGCTTGCAGGCGCACTGCAACCTCCGCGGCGACCACACTCACTTCGCGCTGCCCGCCGAGGGAGACATCTTCGTGCAGCTCCTGCTCGGCGTCGCCGACCGCCGCTTCTGCGCGAGCTTCGGCGGAGAGACGCTGCGCAACGACGAAATCCTCGTGCGGAGGCGCGACGCGGCGCCGACGGCCGACTGCAATACGGGCGACTAGGCGGTTGGCGCGGGAGTCATTGCGCGCGCTTCTCTGGGACCTCGACGGCGTGCTGATCGACAGCTACGAGGTGTGGTTCCAGCTGTTGAATCACGGCGCGCGCGCGTTCGGAGCGGCGCCCGTGTTGCGCGAGGTCTTCGCCGCTTGCTGGGGGCAGGGGATCGAGAAGGACGTCGAGCTCTTCTTCCCTGATCGCAGCATTCCCGAAGTCGAGGCTTTCTACCACGCTCACTTCATGGACCACGCGACACATCTGCGTGTCGATCCGGACGCGCGCGTCGTGATCGCAGCGCTTCGCGCGGCCGGACTGGCGCAGGCGCTGGTCACCAACACGCCCGGTCCGCTCGCGAAGCAGATCCTCGCCTCGGCCGGGCTCGAGCTCGACGCGGTGGTCGGCGGCAGCGACGTGCCCCGGGGCAAGCCCGCCCCCGACATGGTGCTGGAGGCGTGCCGGCGGCTGCGCGTCGCTCCGGCCGAGGCGCTGGTCGTGGGTGACTCGCGCTACGACCGCGACGCCGCGGCCGCCGCGAAGGTGCGCTTCGTGGGCCTGCGCATCGACGGCGACCGCCGCATCGAGCGCCTCGCAGAGCTGCTGGACATGCCGCACGGGCGGGCGGCTCCCTAGGACTCGGCTCCTTCGGGGATGCGCGCCCGCAGCTCCTCGAGCCGGGAGAGGAACAGCTCGAGAATCGGCGAGCTGTTTGCCTTGCTGTAACCCACGGCCAGATCGATCGTTGGCGCTTCACCCTCCAGCGGACGGCTGACCACGGACGACGCCAGCAGATTCTTCGCATAGGCGGGCATGAGCGCCAACCCACCGGTGGACGCAACCAGGGACATGGCCATCGCCATGTTGTCCACCCCGTGATCCAGCTTGATGTCGAGCCCGGAGCGGCGCAGATAGTCCTCGGTCACTGCGCGCAGCACCGAGGCTTTGTTCGAACCGCCGATGAAGATCTCGCCGACGAATTCCCGCGGGTGAATCGCTTCGCGGCTGGCGAGGCGATGGTCGCTCGGCATCAGGACGATCAGCGGCTCGTGGTCCACCACCTCGTAGCCCAGGTCGAAGGTCGGCTCGACGCGCAGGAAGGCCACGTCGAGCCGGCCGCGGACGAGCGCCTCGGCGAGGTCCGGCGAGTAGTCACTCGAGACCGTGACGTGGATGTTCTTCAGCTCGTCGCGCAGCACATGCATGGCCTGCGGCAGCCAGTTCATCTCGTGACCGGTCTGGAAGCCGATGGCGAACGTCTTTCTTGCAGGCTGTGACGCCCTGCGCGCCGCTTCGACCGCGGCGTCGACCTGCGCCAGCGCCAGCCGGGCATGGTCGAGAAAGGCCTTGCCTGCCGCGGTCAGCTCGACGCCACGAACGCTGCGAGACAGCAGCTGGGCCCCGACCTCGTACTCCAGGTCGCGAATCTGTCGGCTCAGCGAAGGCTGGGAGGTGTGGAGCCGGAGCTCGGCAGCCGTCGTCAGGCTGCCCTCCTCGACCACGGCTACGAAATAGCGCAGGTGCCTCAGCTCCATGGCCCTTCCATGCCCGAAAGGTATGCCACCCTGCCGACAAAGTCTTTTTCACCTGCGCTACGGAAGCCTACACAGCGCTCAACCTTTCATCAGGAGTAGCGCAATGAGCAAGCCAGTCGTTTTGGTCACGGGAGCCCTCACAGGCATCGGCCGCGCGGCCGCCGTCGCCTTTGCCAAGAAGGGCGCGAAGCTCGTCGTCGCCGGTCGGCGCGATGAGGCGGGCAAGGCGCTCGTCAAGGAGCTGCGCTCTTTCGGTTCGGAGGCCGAGTTCATCAACGCCGACGTCCGCAAGGAGGATGAGGTCCGCGCGCTGATCGACGAGACGGTGGCACGTTTTGGCCGTCTCGACGTCGCGGTGAACAATGCCGGCACCGAGGGCCGCGTTGGCCCGATCACGGACCAGACCGCGGAAAGCTATGCCGCGACGTTCGACACGAATGTTCTCGGCGTGATCCTGAGCATGAAGCACGAAGTGCGCGTCATGCAGGGACAGGGCAGCGGCAGCATCATCAACGTCTCCTCGACCTACGGGCACGAGGGAGCGGCGGGGGCCTCCGTCTACGTCGGCAGCAAGCACGCGGTCGAAGGCATCACCAAGTCGGTGGCGCTCGAGACCGTCAAGTCGGGGATCCGAGTGAACAGCGTGGCGCCTGGTCCCATAGACACGGGCATGTTGACCCGT
>DATFUE010000673.1:0-5430 GCA_035261165.1 Myxococcota bacterium | reverse complement strand
CGATCTTCGACGACGCTTGGCGCCTCGAGCGGGCGACGGATCTGCCGGCAATCGCCGCCGCGATCGCCCGCGGGCTCGGGCGCCCGCAGGGCTGGGTCGGCCATCTGAGCGTTCCGATCAGCGTGCAGACGGAGCCCTGCGCAGCGGTGGCGTGCAGCGCGCCCGAGCCGCGACTCGAGCTGGACGGCGCGCTGGTCGAGCGCTGCGCCGCGCTGCTCGGCGGGCGCGAGTTCGCGATCTGGGCGGGCTTCGGCGCGCGCGGCGCCGCGCCCGAGATCCGGCGTCTCGCGGAGCGCACCGGCGCCGCGGTGATGTGCTCGCCCCGCGGGAAGGGCGTCTTTCCCGAAGACCACGCGCAGTACGTCGGAGTCACTGGCTTCGGCGGACACCCCGACGTCAAGGAGTATCTGACCGCGTTCGCGCCGGAGCACATCCTGGTGCTCGGCAGCCGGCTCGGCGAGTTCACGTCGTTCTGGGATCCCGCATTCGTCCCGCGCGGCTCGTTCGTGCACGTCGACCTCGACCCCGGAGTTCCCGGCGCCTCGTTCCCGAGCGCGCACACCGTCGCGGTGTGCGCGGAGGTCAAGCTCTTCGTGCGCGCGCTGCTCGAGCGCGTCCCGAAGCGCCCGGGCCCGCCTGCCTGGAGCGGCCGCATCCGCGAGCCCGCGGTGCCGGCGCGTGCGGGCGGTCTCGTGCGACCCGAGGTCTTGCTGCAATCCGTACAGCGCTGCGTGGTCGAGCGCTGCGGCGCGCCGCTGCTCACGGACGCCGGCAATGCCTTTGCGTGGGGCAGCTACGCGCTGCACTTCGCGGCGCCCCGCTATCGCACCAGCACCGGCTGGGGCGCGATGGGCCACGCGACCTGCGGAGTCATCGGCGCGGCGAAGGGGCGCGGCGGCGTGGCCGTCGCGCTGGTCGGCGACGGCTCGATGCTGATGCAATCCGAGGTCAGCACCGCGGTGCGCTACGCGATCCCGGCCGCGTGGATCGTCCTGAACGACGGCGCGTATGGAATGATCGCGCAGGGCATGCGCGCGCAGGGCCTCTGCCCGCTCGAGACGGACCTTCCGCAGACGGACTTCGCCGCCTGGGCGCGGGCGCTCGGGGCCGAGGGCCTGTGCGTCGATGACGAGCTCCGGCTGGACGCCGCGCTCGGGCGCATCGAGTCACTGACTCGCCCGCTGGTGATCGACGTGCGCGTCGATCCCGCCGAGCCCGCGCCGTTCCTGAAGCGCGTGCAGAGTCTCATTCGACAGACCACTCACACGACACTGGAGGACCGGCAATGAGCCCATCCGCAGGCATCCGATCGCTCGCCCTTTCGTTCCCGGCGGGCATCCGCACGAACGACTACTGGCGCAAGCACCATCCCGAGCTCGTCGCCGACGAGGAGCGGCGGACGCTCGCGCGGCTGTGGCGCTCGAACGCGCCGGCCGGCCCGAAGGACGCCTTCGAGGAGGCGATGGCGAGTTATTTGTCGGATCCGTTCCGCGGTGCGCGCGAGCGGCGCGTGCTGGCGCCGGGCCAGCCCGCGATGTCGATCGAGGTCGACGCCGCGCAGCGCGCGCTGGCGGCCGCGGGCATGTCCGCCGGAGACGTCGAGCTGCTGATCTGCTGCTCGTTCCTCCCCGACCAGGTCGGCGTCGGCAACGCGACACCGCTCGCGAAGGCGCTCGGCCTGCGCTGCGCCGCCTGGAACATCGAGACCACGTGCTCGAGCGCGCTGGTCGCGCTGCAGAACGCCTCGGCGCTGACCCGCGCAGGTGAGTACGCCAACGCCCTGGTCGTGGTCTCGTGCACGTACTCACGCGTGGCCGACGAGGACGACACCCTCTGCTGGTTCCTCGGCGACGGCGCCGGCGCCTTCGTCGTGACTCCCGGGCCGCCGGGCGCGAGCTACATCGCGGGCCGCGCGCGCCACACCGGCGAGACGTGCAACACCTTCTACTACGAAGTCGTTCCCGACCCGGTGCGCGGCGCGCGCATCCGCATGGACTGCACGCCCGAGACCGGCAAGATCCTCTACGAGACCGCAGAGCCGTACCTGCGCGAGTGCTGCGAGGCCGCGGTCGACGCCGCGGGCGTGAAGCTCTCCGAGGTCGACTTCTTCGTGTTCAACACGCCCACCGCCTGGTACGCCGACTTCTGTGCGCGCGCACTCGGCGTTTCGCGCGAGCGCACGGTCGACACGTATCCGGAGTACGCGAACATCGGGCCCGCGCTGATGCCGGTGAATCTGTACCGCGCGGCGAGCAGCGGCCGCCTGAAGCCGGGCGATCTCGTGCTGCTCTACACCGTCGGGAGTATCTCGAGCGCGGGCGCGGCGCTGCTGCGCTGGGGCGACGTCGCGCTGGGCGGCGTCGGAAACGTGGCCGGCTGAGTCAGTCGCCCGCGCCCGAGAGGTGCACCGCCACCGTCGCGCGGAAGCGCGCGCGGTCCACGGGCTTGGTGAGAAAGTCGTCGCAGCCCGCGGCGATGCAGGACTCGCGCGCGCCCGCCATCGCGTGCGCGGTGAGCGCGACGACCGGTCCCGTGAAGCCCAGGACGCGGATCTGGCGCGTGGCTTCGTAGCCGTCGACCTCGGGCATCTGCATGTCCATCAGCACGAGGTCGAACGCCTCGCCGCGCTCCATGGACTTCGCGACCCGTTCGACGGCGAGCCTGCCGTTCTCCGCGACCTCGACGTCCGCGCCCCAGCGCTGCAGCAGCTGCACGAGCAGGCGCCGGCTGTCCGGGCTGTCCTCGGCCAGAAGCACGCGCCCGTGCAGCTCCTCCGCGGGTCCTTGCGCGGCGCCGACCTGCGCGGCGCGCGGCTTCTCGAGGTCGAGTCGCGACGGGATGCGGAAGAAGAACCTGCTGCCCCGGCCGAGCTCGCTCTCGACGGCGAGGTCCCCGCCGAGCAACGCCGCCAGACGGCGCGAGATCGCGAGCCCGAGGCCGGTCCCGCCGTAGCGGCGCGACATCGACGCGTCGGCCTGAGTGAACGCTTCGAAGACCGCTTGGTGCTTGTCGCGCGGAATCCCCGCTCCGGTGTCCTCGACCTCGAAGCGCACGAAGCCGTCCGCGGGCGCGAACACGGCCAGGCGCACGAAGCCGGTCTCGGTGAACTTCACCGCGTTCGCCGCCAGGTTGATCAGGATCTGGCGCACGCGCGTCGCGTCCGAGCGCAGCGCGACCGCGGACTCGGGGGCGACCTCGACGCGCAGCTCGAGGCCGCGCTCGCGCGCGCGCGGCTCGATCAGCGCCGCGACCTCGCGCAGGATCTTGTCGGGCCAGACGCGGCCGAGCTCTATGTCCAGATGGCCCGCCTCGACGCGCGCCAGGTCGAGGATGTCGTTGATCACGACCAGGAGGTGCTCGCCGTTGCGTTGGATCGTGCTCAACGCCTCGCGCTGCGCGGGCGGCATGTCCTTGGTCTCGAGCTCCTCGGCGAAGCCGAGGATCGCCGTCATCGGCGTGCGGATCTCATGGCTCATGTGCGCGAGGAAGTCACTCTTCGCATCGTTGGCGCGCTCGAGCTCGCGGATCGTCTGGTTCTTGATCGACTCGTAGATGCACCCGACCAGGAAGATCGTGAGCGTGATCGTGATGAGCGTAGCGCCCCAGAGCGTGTGCGACGCGGCGGGCGAGAGCAGGTCGAGGACGGGAATGCCGAGCGTCGCGGCCGCCGCGAGCAGCGCGAACTCGGCGAAGACACAGGCCGTCCACAGGATCGCGAGCCGCACGCCGCCGAGCCCGAGCGCCAGCAGCGGGTGCACCACCATCCACACCAGGAGCGGCGAGCGATAGCCGCCGGTCAGCTCGCACACGAGCATGAGCAGACCGCCGAGGCTGACGCCGAGCAGCGCGATCGACGCGTTGACGTGCCCGCCGTGCCGGATCAGGAACGGGACCGCTGCGACGAACGACATGCCAATCGCGAGACCGACCACGGCGATCTGCGAGTACGGCTTCGGAAAGAAGATGGTGTACAGCGCGGCGTAGCCCGGGCTCCAGGCCAAGATCGTGAACGTGAAGCCGATGACGATCTTCCGCTGCCGCGCGTCCGTCGAATTCTCCGCGTCGCCGACGAACCAGACCATGACTCGATCCACGAAGTCGGGAAGTCGGAAGCGTTTGGGCGAGCGTGCGGACATGCGTAACCCTTGAGTCCGCTGCCAGCGGACTGCGGACTTGTGCGCGCTATCGGCATCCGGCGGTTTTCGTTTGACTTCCAGGGTTAGCGGATGCAAAACGCACATGGGTGGCGCTTCCGCGATTTCATCTCCTCGAGCTCGCAGATCAATCATGGTGTCCGCGCATTCTGCGAGACGGGCTGACCGGGTACCTGCGGCACGCGGAAGGCGTGATGCGGCCGTACGATCCCGCGCTGCCGCGCGTGCAGCTCGCGCTCGCGCGCTGCGGAGAGGAGCGCGTGCTCGACCTGTGCTCGGGCGCGGGCGGACCCTGGGTTCCGCTGCTGGCTGCCTGGGAGAAGGCTGGCGGAGGACCAATCGAGGTTCGTCTGAGCGATCAGCGCACCAGCCCCGAAGCGTGGGCGCGCGCCGCCGACAGCTCGGGCGGCGTGATCCGCCCGCACCCACAGCCGGTCGACGCGCGCGCCGTGCCCAAGGACCTGCCCGGCTTCCGCACACTGTTTGCGGCGTTCCACCACTTCCGGCCCGACGAAGCGCGCGAGATCATCCGCGATGCGCTGCGCCAGCGTCGGGGCATCGCCATCCTCGAGGTCACGCAGCGCACGCCCCTCTCGGTGCTGCTCGCCTGCTTCTCCTGGCTGTTCGTGATGCTGCTGACCCCGGGTATCCGACCGGTCCGGATCTCGCGGCTCGCGCTCACCTACTTGTTCCCGGTGATCCCCGCGCTCGTCACGTTCGACGGCGTCGTCTCGTGCCTGCGCAGCTACACCGTCGACGAGCTCGGCGCGTTCGCGGCCGAGGCCGCGAGCGACGGCGACGTCGTCTATGACTGGGACATCGGCGAGGTGCCCTATCCGGGGTTTCCGGTCCCCGTGACCTACGCGATCGGAGTTCCGCGCGCGACCTAGCGCGCCATTCGACCCCGGCCGGCGACCTGTGCTACTAGAGCCGCCGCTTGCCTACTGGAGAGGGGAGTCCGTCCATGTCGTCCACCGTCCTACGCCTGCCTTGGATTTCCGCCGCGCTCGCGCTCGCGGCCCTGCTCTGCGGCGCAGACAGCGCGTTCGCGAGCGAGGTGTCGCTGAAGCTTCCGAGCTTCGGCGAGCGGGTGTTCTTCGGCGGATCGAGCAGCGGCGCGAGCATCCTGATCTGGGGTCTCGTGGTCTCCGCGCTCGGAATGGGCTTCGGGCTGCTGCAGTACATGCGGCTGCGCAACCTGCCGGTGCACAAGTCGATGCTCGAGATCTCGGAGCTGATCTACGCGACCTGCCAGCAGTACCTGATCACGCAAGGC
>DATFUE010000672.1:0-4631 GCA_035261165.1 Myxococcota bacterium | reverse complement strand
GAGCCGCGCCCGCAGGGCGAGAACGGGCCGCCGCCGCCGTCCGAGATCGACCGCGCCTGGATGCACTGGCTGGACAGCACGCGCGGCGGGATCGGCTTCACGGACTGGCACCCGGTCGAGCTCGAAGGCGGGCGCAGCGCGCTGGTCGGCGGCTTCGATCCGCTGCTGCGCCGCAATCCGCCCGAGAAGAGCCTGGCGGCCGCGGTCGCGCCCGCGGGCGCGTTCGTGCTCGAGTGCCTGCGCGCGCTGCCCGTGCTCGACCTGCGCGTGGTCGAGTGCAAGCGCGACGGCGAGGTCTGCACGCTGCGCGCGCGCGTCGAGAACAAGGGCCGGTTGCCGACGGCGCTCTCGACCAGCCCGAACTGGGCCGGCAGCGCGGGCGCGCGCGCGGCGCAGCTCGGGCTGACGCTCGTGCTGCCGCCCGGAGCGCGCCTGATCGTGGGCGAGGAACAGGTCAAGCTGCCCGAGCTGCAGGGTGGCGCGAGTTCGCGCGAGCTGCGCTGGGTGGCCACCGCCCCGGCCAACTCGGTCTTCCAGATCGCGCTCGAGAGCCCGTTCACGGTGCCGATCCGGCGCGAGGTCAAGCCGTGAGCTTTGCCTCCCTCTGGCTCGCGGCGTTCGCGCTGGCCCAGGATCCAGCGCCCGCGCCCGTCCCGGCTCCTGTACCCGCAGCGGCGACGGAGACCGCCCCCGCCCCCGGTGTGCCCTCGTTCGCCGCCCTGCCGCGCGACGCGCGCGGGCGCGTGGAAGAGCAGGCCTGGCTGGCGGCGCTCGAGGCGCTGGCGCGAGCCTACCCCGAGACGATCGAGCGCCTGACGATCGGCAAGAGCGCCCAGGGCCGGGAGCTCTGCGTGCTGGCGCTGGGGGAGCGCAGCGGCCCCGAGCGCGACCGCCGGCCGGCCTTCTTCGCCACGCTCGACCCGCGTTCGCCGTTCGCGGCCAGCGCGCCCTCGGCCGCGCTCTCGCCGCCCGCCAGCCTGGTCTTCCTGGACGCCGTTCAGGAGCTCTGCGCGCACCCGAGCGAGACCTGGACCAGGTTCGTCAAGGGCAGCGCGCTCTACCTGATCGTGCTGCCCGAGCCCGATCGCGGCCTGCACGCGGTCGCGGACGAGGGCGGCGCGGGCCCGAGCGTCGACCTCGCCCACGATTTCCCGCAGGGCTGGGACGCGCGCGAGGGAGCCGCGAGCGGCCAGGGTCCCTACCCGCTCTCGCGCGCGGAGTCGCGCGCCATCGCGGGCTTCCTCCAGCGCCGCACGAACATCGCCTGCGCGATCCTGCTGGCCCGCGAGGGCGAGCGCCCGGTGGCGGCGGGTGCGCCCGAGGGTCCGCGCGCCCCGGGTGCGAACATGCGCAAGCTCGGCGAGCGCGAGCTCGCGCTCCTGCCCGCGAGCCTGGAGCGCTTTGCCGCCAGCGAGCTCCTGCTGCCCGTGCTGCTGCTCGAGGTCGCGCCCGCCGGCCAGCTCTCCAGCAGCGATCCGGCGGCGTTGGTCGCCAAGCGCGCCGGCGCGCTGCCGCACCTCGTGGCCGGGCCGCTGCGGATCGAGCGATTGTCGAACAGCACCTGGCTGGTCGACGTGCCCGTGCGCAATGCGGGCTTCTTCTCCAGCGCGGGCGAGGGCCAGCGTCCGGGCACGCAGCCGCGCGCGCTCTGGCTCAAGCTCGCGGGCGCGCGCTGGATCAGCGCGGCCTGCAAGACGGGCGAGCGCGCGAGCTACGAGGAGCTGCCGCTGCGCGCGCCGCCGCTGTTCCTCGAACCGCTCGCCGGGGGCGAGGAGTGCACGCTGCGCCTGGTTCTCGAGGCCCAGGAGAACGCCAACCTGGTGCTGGACTTCGACTCGCTGCGCGCGGGCTCGCTGCACCTCGAGCAGCCGCTGGTGACCGTCGTCGCGGGCGGCAAGTGAGCGCGCGCTAGGAGCCTGTCCCGGTAATCGTCGACCCCGTGGAAAAACTGGGTCTGGGAGGCAAGGCTGGGTGCATGGCCAAGACCTTCCGCGAGTGGGACGTGAACCAGGGCTGGCTCTTGCCGCCGTCGGTGCACGAGCTGGTGCCTCCGAACCATCTGTCGCACTTCGTGCGTGACACAGTGCGCACGGATCTGGACCTGAGCGCGATCCTGAACACGTACCAGGAAGAGCGCGGCTATCCGCCGTATCACCCGGTGATGATGACGGCGCTGCTCTTGTACGCGTACACGCAGGGAGTCTTCTCTTCGCGTCGCATCGCGCGAGCGTGCGAGGAGCGTGTGGACTTCATGGCGGTGACTGCGCTGCAGAAACCGGACTTCCGCACGGTGAACGACTTCCGTCGTCGGCACTTGAAGGCACTGGGCGAACTCTTCGTGCAGGTGCTGAAGCTGTGCCGTCGCGCGGGCCTGGCGAAGCTGGGCCACGTGGCGCTCGACGGGACGAAGATCAAGGCCAACGCGAGCAAGCACAAGGCGATGAGCTACGCGCGGATGCAGTCGGCCGAGAAGGAGCTGGCGGACACGGTGGCGGGCTGGCTGAAGCGCGCGGAAGCGGAGGACGAGGCAGAGGATCGCGAGTTTGGCGAGGATCGTCGCGGCGACGAACTTCCGGACTGGGTGAAGAACAAGCAGGAGCGTCTGGCGCGAATCCGAGCGGCGAAACAAGCCCTGGAAGAAGAGGCCAAGCGCGAGAAGGAGGGCGAGGGCGGCGGGACGCCGCCAGCGAAGTCCCAGCGCAACTTCACGGATCCCGATAGTCGGATCATGAAGACCAGGAACGGCTTCGAGCAGGCCTACAACTGCCAGGCGGCAGTGGATCACGCGCACCAGATCATCGTGGCGGCGACGACAACACGAACGCAGAACGACAACGCAGAACTTCCCAAGCTGCTCGACGCGATCGTGGCGAACACAGGCGAGCAGGCCGACGAAGTCTCCGCGGACAGCGGCTACTGCTCCGAGGACAACCTGAAGAACTTGAATCGGCGCAGAGTCCGCGGCTACATCGCGACGGGTCGACAGCGTCACGGCGACAGCAGCGCGATCGACAAGGACGGGAAGAAGCTGGGGCCGCGAGCGGCACGGATGAACGCTCGACTGCGACAAGGGGGATGGCGGAGTCGCTACCGCTTCAGAAAACAGACCGTCGAGCCGGTGTTTGGGCAGATCAAGGAAGCGATGGGCTTCCGACGCTTCCTCTTGCGCGGCTACGAGAAGGTGAGCGCGGAGTGGCTGATGGTCTGCGCCGCTTTCGACCTGAGGAAGCTCGCGAAGGCGATGGCGTGAGGCCCGGCGGCCTTGCCGTCGACTTGATCGGGGGCGGGAGGGGCGGGAACATGGGCGGCGTGATCGAACCCAAGACCGCGGATTTCGCGGCTTCAATCGCACGGCATCGCCTGCCGGGCGACCGGGCCAATAGTCGGACGGGCTCCTAGCGGACGATCGAGCGCACGCGCGAGTTCCGCCAAGGACTTGCCGTCTTGCACGATCCCGCGCAGGAGCCGGCGTTGGGGGATCGCAAGTGAATGGAAAGCAACCGAGGCACGGCGGGCGAGCCCGTGCTCGACACCGAAGGCCGCGATCATGGGCAGGTAGGTCTCGGCGGCAGTCGGCAGCGGGTCGCCGCTGCGCTCCGACTCGCGATCTTCCGCGAGCAGGCCCTCCACGGACTCGACGATCCGCTCGCGCAGCCAGTGGCCGAGCTCCCGTGGCGCGCCGTCCGCACAGGCTGCGTAGGCGACACGGGCGAGGGTCCGCAGGTGTACGCGCGCTGGAGCGAGCAGCAAGCCCTCCTCCTCGGGGACGGTATCGATGCGCGGCTCCAGTTCGAGCGGATCACCCTCAGCGATGCGGAGGAGCACCTCGCGCGGCGAACGTCCGTTCAACACGCCACCCTGCTCGGGGTCGAGCGCATCCGAACCGTCGCTGGGAGATCGCGGTCCAGGCATGAGCGGTCGGGGGCGCAGCCCGCGGTCCTGGGGTCCCATTCACCGGAAGGCGACGAGCGGCCTCCGGCTTGCTTCGGATTCTCCTGTCGGACCTCGCAGCGTCAAGGCCGGCTTGGGCAGAACCCTGCGCCTGGGGCTTGATATCAGGCTGCTTTCGTCTGCTGTTGGAGACAAGAAGCGGGTTCCTGCGAGGGCCGTGAGCCCATGACAACGGCGACGGCTCCCTCACCGGTGCGCGGTCCCTGGCGGCCAGAGGCATGCAGCCCGAAGGAGGGCGGTGCGCCGCGGTCGTCCGCTCGGCTCACCACGGCACCCCCAACCCCGCGCACACCTTCTCCAGCCTGGCCGCCAGCTCCTCATCCAGCTCGACGCCGTTCTTCGCCAGCGACAGGCACGTCGCCACCAGATCCTCCGCCCGCGGCCGGGAGTTCGGATTCCCCAACCCCTCCTCGACCACCCGCTCGTACACCGCCAGCGCCCGCTCGCGATCGCCCAGCGCCTGGTACGCCTCCGCGATCGGCCGCAGCGCCCCTGCACGGTAGATGTCGACGATCGTTGCGCGCTGCGCGTCGAACTGCGCGAGAGCACCGTCGACCTCACCCTTGCCCTTCTCCCTTGCACCGGCTCGGTAGCGCAGCGCGCCGAGGCGGGCCTCGAGCGGGATCAGGTTTTCGGGCAGCCAGGGGTCGCTGTCCACGATCCCTTGCGCCTGGTCCACG
>DATFUE010000671.1:0-4961 GCA_035261165.1 Myxococcota bacterium | reverse complement strand
CCGGGCCCGGTGCCCGCGGAGCTCGTCACCACCTCGGCCAGCGGGCTCGATCCGCATCTGTCGCCGGACGCGACGCGCTGGCAGATCCCGCGGGTCGCGAGCGCCCGGCACGTCGACCCCGCGCGCGTCGCAGGCGTGGTCGAGTCGCTGGTCGAGGGCCGCGACCTCGGGTTCCTGGGCGAGCCGAGAGTCAACGTGCTGCTTTTGAACTTGGCTCTCGACCGCCAATTCGGTAGACCGGAGGCGATGGCGGAAGCGAAGTGACCGCACCGCGCCCGCGCCCCGAGGACTTCCTCGAGCTGGTGCAGCGAGCGCGCCGGGGCCGGCTGAAGCTCTACGTCGGCTTCGCCGCCGGCGTGGGAAAGACGTACCGGATGCTCGAGGAGGCGCACGCGCTGCGCGAGCGCGGGGTAGACATCGTGATCGGCTTCGTCGAGACGCATGGCCGCGCAGAGACGGCGGCGCTCCTCGACGGCCTGGAGGCCGTCCCGCGCCGGCGCATCGAGTACCGCGGAGTCAGCGTCGAAGAGCTCGACGTCGACGCGGTGCTCGCGCGCCGGCCCGCGGTGGCGATCGTCGACGAGCTCGCGCACACGAACGCGCCGGGCAGCAAGCGGCGCAAACGCCACCAGGACGTCAGCGATCTGCTCGAGGCGGGGATCAACGTGATCGGCGCCGTGAACATCCAGCATCTCGAGAGCCTGAACGACGTGGTCGAGCGAGTCACCGGCGTGGTCGTGCGCGAGACGCTTCCCGACGGCTTCCTGAAACAGGCCGATCAGGTCGTCAATCTCGACCTCGCGGTCGAGGATCTGCTGGAGCGGCTGCGGACCGGGAAGATCTACGCCGAGGACAAGATTCCCTGGGCGCTCGAGAACTTCTTCCAGTCACCGCACCTCGCCACCTTGCGCGAGCTCGCGCTGCGCGAGGTCGCCGAGAGTCTCGAGCGCACCGAGGAGGCGAAGCGCTGGAGCAAGGACGAGCGCGCGGCCGCCACGGGCTCTGGCCGGGTCATGGTCTGCATGTCGTCGTATCCGCCGCACGCGACCACCTTGTTGCGCAAGGGCTCGCGCATGGCGGGGAGGCTCAACACCGACTGGTTCGTGGTGTACGTCGAGACTCCGGGGGAGTCACCCGAGCGCATCGACGCCGAGGCGCAGCGCCACCTGCTCGCGAACATCGAGCGCGCGCGCGGCCTCGGCGCGGAGTTCGTGCGCGTGAAGGGCCGCGACCCGGTGACCGCGATCGTCGACTTCGCGCGCTCGCACGGCGTCGGTCACATCGTGATCGGGCGCTCGCGCCAGCCGCGCTGGCGACAGCTCTTCGGGGCCACCGTGCCGATTCGCCTGGTGCGCGAGGGCGACGGCCTCGACATCCACATCGTCTCGTTCGAGGAGAAGGAGGCTCGGCCGTGAGCCTGCGCGCGAAGCTGGTGCTCGCCCAGGCGCCGCTGCTCGCGGCGTTGATCCTGGTGGGCGCGGTCGGCAGCCTGACTGCGCGCGAGCTCGGCCGCGGCGCGCAGGCGATCCTGCGCGAGAACTACCGCAGCGTGCTGGCCGCGCAGCGCATGGCCGAGGCCGCGGCGCGCATCGACAGCGCGGCACTCTTCTGTGTCGCGGGCGAGCGCGAGCGCGGACTCGCGGCCATGGCCGAGTCACGGCGCGCGTTCGAGCTCGAGCTCGGGGTTCAGCAGGGGAACGTCACCGAAGCGGGTGAAGCCGAGGCCACCGCCCGGCTGCACGCGGCGTGGCAGCGCTGCACGGAGTCACTGGCGCGCTTCACGGCGCTCGCCGCGGAGCGCGAGCTGCGGGACGCCTACTTCGCCGACGTCCTCCCGTCCGTGAGCGCCGTGAAGCAGAGCGCCGAGTCGATCCTGGCGCTGAACCAGGACGCGATGGTGCGCAAGAGCGACGCCGCCGAGCGCTCGGCGCAGCGCCTGAACGAGCTCTTGATCGCGGCCGCCTTGCTCGGCTGTGTCTTCGGCGTGGTGGCGTCGAGTCTGCTCACCGCGCGCCTGCTCCGGCCGCTCGGCGTCTTGAGCCAGGCCGCGCGGCGCCTGGGCGAGGGCGACGTGGCGGCGCGCGCGCAAGTCGCCGGAGGCGACGAGATCGCCCAGGTCGCATCCGAGTTCAATACGATGGCGGACCGACTGCAGCGCTATCGCGAGAGCACGCTGGGCCAGCTGCTCGCCGCGCACCGCTCGTCTCAGGCGGTGATCGACAGCCTCTCGGATCCGGTCGTCGTGCTCGGCGTCGCGGGCGAGATCCTGCACCTGAACGCCGCCGCGGAGTCTCTGCTGGAGATGCGGACCGAATCGGGTCTCGCCGCCGCGCAGCCCGCGCTGCGCGCCGTGCTCGAACGCGTGCGGAGTCATGTATTCGGCGGCAACGGCGCCTATCTGCCCAAGGGCATGGAGGAGGCGGTGCGGGCCGTGACGCCGCAGGGCGACCGCCAGTTCCTGCCGCGCGGGACCCCCGTGTATTCCGAGCAGGGCGACGTGATCGGCACGACCATCGTGCTCCAGGACGTGACTCGCCTGCTGTCGTTCGAAGAGCTCCGCAACGATCTGGTCGCCACCGTCGCGCACGAGTTCCGAACCCCGCTGACGTCGCTGCGCATGGCGATCCACCTGTTGAACGAGCAAGCCGCGGGGCCCGTGAGCGAGAAGCAGGCGAGCCTGCTGTTCGCCGCGCGCGAGGACTGCGAGCGCCTGCAATCGATCGTCGACGAGCTGCTCGATCTGTCGCGCATCCAGGGCGGGAAGCTCGAGCTGCACCTCGCCGACGTCGACATCGAGTCACTCGCGCGCAGAGCGATCGAAGCGCAGCGCTCGGCGGCGGAGCAAGCAAAGGTGGAGCTCCGCTCCGAGGTGCTGCCCGGCCAGGGCGAGGCGCGCGTCGACTCCGATCGCATCGCGCTCGTGTTCGCGAATCTGCTCGGGAACGCGATCCGACACAGCCCCCCCGAGAGCAGCGTCTCGGTGCGCGCCCGCCCCGACGGCCCGCGCCTGCGCTTCGAGGTCGCGGACCGCGGGCCCGGAATCCCGCGCGAGTACCGTCCAGCGATCTTCGACAAGTACTTCCAGCTGCCCGATGGGCCGCGGGGCGGCGCGGGGCTGGGCCTGTTCATCGCGCGCGAGATCGTGCACGCGCACGGCGGCGAGATTGGCGTCGATGACGAGCCGGGCGGCGGCGCGCGCTTCTGGTTCAGCTTGCCGAAGGCGGCCTAGTCGGCGGACTTCTTGCGTTTGCGCCAGATGGTCGACGGGTCGATGCCGAGGATGCGGGCCGCTTCTTCCTGGGTGTGAGTGCGCGCTACGATTTGCTCGAGGTGTTCGCGCTCGATCGCCTCGAGCGTGAAGTCACCGCCGACGCGCGGGCGTGAGGGCGCGAGCGGAGCGCTGCGCTCCGGCAGCGCCTCGGGCTCGACGAGCTGCGCGGGCCACAGTATCGCGACGCGCTCCATGGTGTTGCGCAGCTCGCGCACGTTGCCGGGCCACGCGTGGCGCTGCAGGGCGGCCTCCGTCGCGGGCGAGAGCTCGAGCGGCGCGCGTTTGGCGGCGCGCGCGAACTGCGCGAGGAAGTCGCGCGCCAGCGGCAGGATGTCCTCGGGCCGATCGCGCAGCGGCGGCAAGGTGAGCTCGACGACGTTCAGCCGGTAGAGCAGATCCTCGCGAAAGCGGCCGGCGCGCACGTCGGCGTCGAGATCGCGATTGGTCGCGGCGACCACGCGCACGTCCGCGCGCCGCGTGCGCGTCTCGCCCACGCGCTCGAACTCGCGGTCCTGCAGGAAGCGCAGCAGCTTCGCCTGCAGAACGGTCGGGAGCTCGCCGATCTCGTCGAGGAACAGCGTGCCGCCCTCCGCCGCCTCGACCCGGCCCGGCTGATCCTGAACCGCTCCGGTGTAGGCCCCGCGCGCGTGGCCGAACAGCTCGCTCGCGAGCAGCTCCGCGGTCAGGGTGGGACAGCTCACGACCGCGAACGGCGCTGCGGCGCGGGCGCTCCAGCCGTGGATCGCCCGCGCCAGGACGCTCTTGCCGGTGCCGCTCTCGCCGCGCAGCAGCACGGGCGCGTCCGCGCGCGCGACGCGGCGCGCGGTCTCGAGGAGCGAGCGCATGCGCGGTGAGTCACTCTCGAGCTCGACGTCGCCGGCGCTCTCGGCGAGCCGCGCCTCGAGCTCCGCGACGCGCGAGAGCAGCGCGCGACGCTCCGCGATCCGCTCCACGGCGTGCCGGATCTGCGCCGGCGTGAACGGCTTCTGCAGGTAGTCGTGGGCGCCGCGGCGCATCGCGAGCACCGCGGTCTCGACGGTCGCGTACGCGGTGATCACCACGATCGCGAGCTCGGCGCGCAGCGCGAGCAGCTTGGGGATCAAGTCGAGGCCGCTCTCGTCCGCGAGGCGCAGGTCGAGGAACGCGACGTCCCAGGGCGAGCGCTCGAGCGCCGCCAGCGCGGCGTCGCCGATTGCGACCGCTTGCACCTCGCAGCCCACTTCCTCGAGACACAAGGCGAGGGTCGCGCGGATGTTCTTCTCGTCGTCGACGACGAGCACGCGCAGGCCCGCTGCGGCGCCGGCAGCGCGAGTCACACGTCGCTCCGGATCCGCCGTGCCTCGAAGTAGAAGCGCTTCTCCTCGGCTTCGCCCAGCGAGAAAGCCTTGCGCGGCAGCGCGCCGTCGCGCGCCACCAGCGGGAACAGCTCCGCCTTCCCGAGCGCCGGCAGCAAGAGGCCGACGCGGCCCGGCTGCGCCGCGAGCTCGACCAGCACGTCGTCGCCGTGGATGTAGTCGAGCGAGCTCTGCGGATGCGCCGAGACGTGCGCGTCGATAAACTCCTGGGCGAGGGTCACGGCGAGCTTCCCCCGCGGCCGCTCGAGCGCCAGCACGGCGCGCCGATCGCCGGCCACCCAGCCGATGAAGTGACTCTCCGGGGCGGCGGCGCGGCGCTCGGCCAGACGCGCGTG
>DATFUE010000670.1:0-17632 GCA_035261165.1 Myxococcota bacterium | reverse complement strand
GAGCCGGTCTTCGAGGTACAAGCCCTCGCCGGTGCGCGCGGTGTACCCGAAGAGCGCCACCGCGCGCCTCAGTCTTCTGCGCCCGCGGGCGGCGCGGGCGCGGCCAGGATGATCTCCTCGACCTGGTTCGCGACGCGCTGCACCTCGCCGAGCGTCGTGAGTCCCGCGGTCGCGTACTCGAGCGCGACGTTGACCAGCGGCTGGTACCCGGGCCGCACGCGCGCCGCCTCGATGTAGGCGCCGGAGTCGCTGCGCCGCAGGGCGTCGGCCATCGCCTCGTCGAACTCGAGCAGCTCGTAGACGCCGATGCGCCCGCGGTAGCCGGTGTTGCCGCAGTCCACGCAGCCCACGCCCTTCACGAGCCCCGGGTCCTCGCCGAACTCACCCAAGAGCGAGCGCACCCAGGCGCGCTCCTGCGGCGACGCCTCGTACGGCTTGCGGCAGCGCAGACACACGCGGCGCACGAGCCGCTGCGCCATCACGGCGCGCAGCGACGACGCGACCAGATACCCGGCGACGCCCATGTCGATCAGGCGCGTCGCGCTCGCGAGCGCGTCGTTCGTGTGCAGGGTCGAGAGCACCAAGTGACCGGTCATCGCCGCGCGCAGACCGATCTCCGCGGTCTCGAAGTCGCGCATCTCGCCGACCATGATCACGTCCGGGTCCTGGCGCAGCGCGGCGCGCAACACGCTCGCGAAAGTGAGTTGGATCTTCGGATTGACCTGGACCTGGTTGACGCGCGGCTGGCGGTACTCGACCGGATCCTCGACGGTGATGATCTTGCGCTCCGGCAGATTCAGCTCGCGCAGCGCCGCGTACAACGTGGTCGTCTTGCCGCTGCCCGTCGGACCCGTGACGAGGATCAGCCCATGCGGACGCGCGAGCAGGCTGCGCAGGCCCAGGACCATGTTCGCGGGCATGCCGAGCTGGTCGAGGCCGAGGCCGGTCTGCGAGCGGTCGAGCAGCCGCAGCACGACCGCCTCGCCCTGGCGGATCGGCAGGGTCGCCATGCGCACGTCGATCTCGCGGCCCTTCACCTTGATCTGGAAGCGGCCGTCCTGGGGCAGGCGCTTCTCGGAGATGTCGAGGCCGGCGGTGAGCTTCAAGCGCAGGACGAGCGCCGAGGAGATACGCGTCTCGCGCATGACCTGCTCCTGCAGCACCCCGTCGACGCGCAGCCGCAGGCGCAGCAGGCCGTCGTCGGGCTCGATGTGGATGTCGGAAGCGTTCACCGAGACGGCGTCCTCGAAGAGTGACTGGAGCAGGCGCACGATCGGCGCGTCCGCGATGTCGTCGATGGCCGCGAGCTGGCCCAGATCGATCTCGTGCGCCGAGAGCTCTTCGCGCAGCTCCTCGGCAAGGAAGGAGAGCTCGTCGCTGCGCCGGTACATGCGGTCGAACGCGGCGAGCAGCTCGGACTCGCGCACGATCGCCGGCAGGATCTCGCGCTTCAGGACGCGCGCGACCTCGTCCTGCGCGAGCAGGTCCAGCGGGTCGGCCATGCCGAGCAGGAGTGACTCGCCCTTCTCCTCGAGCGCGATCACGCGGAAGCGGCGCGCGTGCGTCTCGGGCAGGATGGTCACGACTTGCCGGGTCAGCGGAAAGCGCGTCAGGTCGATGAATGGGATGTCGAGCTGGTTCGCGAGGAAGTTCAGCAGCGCTTCCTCCTCGAGCATGCCCATGTTGATGAGCGTCTGGCCGAGCTTCTTGCCGCTGCGCTTCTGCTCCGCGAGCGCTGTGTCGCGCTGCTCGGCGCTGATGATCCCGCCTTGAACGAGCAGCTCGCCCAGCCGGATTCGCTGACGCGCCACGCGCTCAGTCTCCGCGCGAGAGGGCGGCCGCGCGCTCGTTCACCCAGCGGGCTGCGTCGCCGCCGAGTCCGGGCAGGCGCGACGCCGAGCGGTACGCGGCGAGCGCATCGGCGCTCCGGCCCTCCCCCTCGCGCGCGAGCGCCAGGCCGAGCCACCAGTCCGCGCGTTTGGCGTCGAGCGACAGGAGTGCGCTGTAGGTCTGCGCGGCGGCCGCGTGCCGTCCGAGTCTCTCGCGCACGGCGGCGAGCAGCGCGTGATGCTCGGGCGAGCGAGCGAGCTCGGGCGGGCTCTTCTCGAGCTCGCCGAGCGCGCCCTCAGAGTCGCCGCGCGCCAGCAGCGCCCGCGCCTGCAGCGCGGCGTACGGCGACGTGTCACCGATCTGTGTACGGCCGACCGCGATCTGCGCCTCGGCCTCGTCGAGCCTGCCCGCGCGCAGCAAGAGCGCGACGAGCGCCGTGCGCACGCCGAGCTTCCCGGGCGCCAGCCCGAGCGCTTCGCGCAGCGCCGACTCCGCGCCGCGCTCGTCGCCGCGCTCGGAGCGGCGAAGCGCCTCGCGCCAGAGCGCGAGCGCGCGTCCCGAAGCCTGGGGGGGCCGAGTCGGAAAGGCACGCTGCGCGGTCTCTGGCGCGGGCATTGGTTCGGCGGGCTCGGCCAGCAGGTCGAGCTCGAGCCGCGGGGCGGAGTCGTCGCCGCGCATCACGCTGCGCGCCTTCACGGGTCGCGACGTCGTGAGGCGGATGCGGAGCTCGCCGTCCACGCGCTCCGCTTCGAAGGCTTCGACGGGCGTGCCGCGCAGCTCGAGCTGCGGCAGGTCTGGCCCGAGCTCCGCGTCCTCGAGCGACAGCGCGACGGCGCGGCCGTCGGCGCTGCGCTCCACGCGGTGCGGGGTGGGACGTGACAGCTCGAGCGCCAGGCGCGTGCCGTCGCCCACCTCGCCGAGCTGGAGCCGCTCGACGCGCGCGGGCGGCTCGGGCGCGATCGGCGCGAGCGCGACGTCCGGCAGTGCGGGTGAGCGGAGCGCGGCCAAGGGCGGGGGCGGCGGCGGGGCGACACGCGTCGGTGTCAGCGCGAGCCACGGCGCGGCATTCGCCACGAGCGCGGCCAGCGCGACAGCCGCGGCGATTCCCGCGACGAGCGCGCGCGGACGCGCGCCTTCGGGCTCGTCCGCCGAGAGCGGCAGCTCGTCGCGGCCGGCCAGCGGGCGCGCGGCGCGGCGATCCAGGTTGCGCAGCATTTCGTTGACGAGACTCATGTCCAGGTCTCCCATCCCAGGCCCCGCGCCAGTCGCTGGCGCAGGGGAGTTCGCGCGGAATCGGTGTCGCGCACGGCGCGCCGCACGTGACTCGATTCGACGCGCGCGTCGCCGCGGCCGAACGCGTCGAGCAGCGCCTTGTGACACAGGACGTTCACCAGGCGCGGCACACCGCCGCTGGCGCGGTGCAGCCCGTCGAGCGCGCGCGGCGAGAACAGCGTCACGCGTGCGCAGCCCGCGGCGCGCAAGCGGCTGCGCACGTAGCCGGCGAGCCGCGTGCGGTCCAGGGTGCGCAGCCGGTACGAGAACGAGATGCGCTGCCGCAGCTGGCGCAGCCCGGAGTGCGCCAGGCGCTCGTCCAGCTCCGGCTGAGCGAACAGCGCGATCTGCAGCAGCTTGGTGGCTTCGGTCTCGATGTTCGAGAGCAGCCGCAGCGCTTCGAGCGCCACCGAGGGCAGCGCCTGTGCCTCGTCGACGACGAGCACGACGCGCTTGCCGCTCGCGTGCAGCTCCGCGAGGCGCCGGCCGATGACCTGCGGCAAGCGCGCGGCGTCGATCCGCGCCGCGTCCGGAATCTCGAGCTCCTCCGCCAGCGCGACCTGCACGCCGCGCGCCGTCGCCGGCGGATGCGGCATGTACGCGGTCGCGAAGTCGTCGCCCAGTGCGCGCAACAGCGAGCGACACAGAAGTGTTTTGCCGGTGCCGACCTCGCCGACCACCTTCACGAAGCCCTCGCCCGAGCGCAGCGCGACGAGCAGCACGTTCAGCGCCTCGCGGTGTCCGCCGTGCTCGTAGGTGAAGGCCGTGTTCGGAGTGAGTGAGAACGGCAGCGCCTGCATGTGGAAGTGTTCGACGTACATCGCGCCCTCAGGGCTCCGCCGGCGCCGTGGACGGCTCGACTGTCGACGGCAAGGGGGGCGGCAACACGGGCGGGGCGACCGGCGGGGCGGGCTCCCAGAGCGTGCCCCGGCGCATCGCCTGGATGCGATCGGCGGAGCGCTGCAGGTCGTCGCGCTCGGTGTCCGGCGTCGCGACGACCGCGCGCACCAGGATCACGAGCTCGGTCTTGTCTGACACGTCTCTCTGGTGGCGGAACAGAAATCCCAGATAGGGAATCCGGTCGAGCCAGGGCGTGCCGGCCCGAGCCACGTTCTGGCGGTCCTGCATCAGGCCGCCGAGCACGATCACCTGACCGGAGCGCGCGCGCACGACGCTGTCCGACTCGCGGATCGTCGACCTCGCCAGCGGCAGGGTCTGCGTCGTGTCGCCGACGATGATCGTCTTGGTCTGATCCTCGACCAGGCTGATCGAGGGGTGGATGTGCAGCACGATGTCGCCGCGCTCGCTGATCTGCGGCGTGACGTCGAGGGCGATGCCGGAGAAGAACGGCGTCAGCGTGATGTCCGGAGTCACGATCGGCGAGGTGCTCGCGACGGTCGTGGTCGAAACGTCGGTCACGAAGAACTCGTCGGTGCCGACCTTGATCACCGCCTTCTGGTTGTTCATCGCCGATACGCGCGGGCTCGACAGGATGTGGACCCGCCCCTGCGTCTCGAGCAGCTCGATGAACGCGCTGAAGTCGCCGAAGTGCAGCGCAGAGCTGAACGCGCCGCCGAACGCGGAGGTGTCCGTGCCCGACGGCAGCGGCCCCAGCGATGGATCGAGGTTGCCGGTGTTGCCCGAGATCTCCGACACGCCGTCGGCGAGAAGCGAGCCGCCACCGGTCTGTGCAATGATCGCGTGCTTCGTGATCAGCGCCCAGTTGATGCCGGCCTGGAAGCCGTCGTCGAGGGTCACTTCGATGATCTTCGCCTCGAGGATCACCTGCCGCGCGAGGTTGCCCTGCGCCTGCTGCAGGAAGTCTCCGACTTCGCGCAGCTCGCCCGGGAACGCGCGCACCACCACGACTCCAGCGGTCGGGCTGATCACGACGCTGCGTCCCTCGCCCGGGCCAATGATCACGGACAGACTCGCCTGCAGGTCGGCCCAGAAGTCCGCGACGGAGTCGGTCTTGATGATGCTGCTGGCGATCGACTGCTGGGCCTGCGGCGAAGTGACGATCTGGTTGCCGTTGCTGTTGCCGCTGTTGTTCGCCGACGACGACCCCGAGTTGACCTCTCCGGAGCTGACCCTCGTCTGGGACTGACCGACGCGCTTCAGATCGAGATAGTCGACCTGGAAGATGCGCGTCTGCATGCCCGCCGCGCCGACGTGGTAGCCGTACGGGCGGCGCTCCCACGAGTAGCCGTACACGTCCGCGAGGGCGGCCAGCACGTCCGCGATCGTCACGCTCTTGAGCGACAGCGTGACGCTGCCGGTCAGGCCCGCATCCATGGTCAGGTTCTGCGACGAGTCCGCGACGAGCGAGAGCAGGAACTCGCGCGTCGGCATCTCCTTCACCGCGACGTCGAAGCGCGCGGGCTCCGCGCCCTCGCCCCCGCCGAGCGGAGGCACCAGCGCGTCGCGGACCTCGGCCGGCGGAACCGGCGGCGGAAGCTTCGCGTTCTGGACCGCCTCCTCGAGCGCAATCTCGACCACGCCCGGCTCCGGCTCGCGGGACGCCGGTGGCGTCAACCACTTCACGACCGCGCAGCCTGACAGCGCGAGGCTCGCGCAGGCGATGGCGGCGACATGGACGATCTTCACGGCTGCTCTCCCGGGGGGGTCACTGGGCGGCGGATCAGCGGCGCGAGTCGCAGCTCGAGCTCGCGCGCGTCGTCGCGCAGCCGAACCGAGTCGGGCCCGATCTCGACCACGCGCCAAGCGCCGACGCGATCGCCGGGGACGACGCGCTGCCCGTCGATCACCGCGAACTCGCGCTCCTGCGAGCGCACGATCGCCTGCAGCCGCAGCGCCGCCGGCGCCTCGGGCCCCGCCACCCCGACGTGCGACGGAGGCATGGTGGGATCGACGAGCGCGACGGCCGCGACGACCGCGATTACCGCTGCCGCGAAAGACGCACGGGGGTCAGACACCGAGCCAACCCTCCCGCAGCGACAGGGAGTACAGGGTGAGTCGCACACTCGCGTTCGGATACTCGTCGACCTCGTAGTCGAGCGAGTCCCAGAAGAAGCGCCAGCGCAGCGCCTCGATGGCCTGCAGGTAGCGCAAGGTCGCGAGATAGCTGCCGTGCAGCTCGATCACGACCGAGTGCTTGAACACCGCGGGCCGCGGCTTCTCTTCGCCGGGCTTCGCCGCCTCGTCGTCGACGAACAGCGGCTCGGCGGGCAGGGCCTCGAGCTTCACCAGCGAGACGCCGGTCTCGCGGCGCAGGAGCTCGCGCAGCGCGCCCGCCATCTCGTCCGGCGGGATCAGCCCGTCGGTGAGCTCCGCGAGCCGGCCGTCGAGCTGGACGCGTTCGGAGGTCAGCGCGCTGCGCCGTTCGCGCGCCGCGGCGTCGGGATCGTTCCTGAGCGCGGCCTCGAGCTGAGTGACTCGCTGCGTCAGCGCGGGCAGCTCGCTGGCGAGCGCCGGCAGATCGTTGGCCGCGAGCGCCCGGGCGCGACTCACCGGGCCCATCAGCACGACGTTCCACAGGCCGAGGACGACCGCGAGGGCGACGCCGAGCAACAGCGCGCGCTGGCGCGTGGTGCGCGCGTCGAGCCAGTCGAGGCCGAGCTTGCCGCGCTCCCGGAGCTTCACGGCGGCGCCTCCTCGCCGGTGGCGAGCGCGAAGTCGATGGCGCCCGGGGCCGCGCCCGACTTCGGATCGCTGCGCTGGATGCGCACGGTCTGGAAGGCGCGCCCGGCGAGCCCGGGTTGCTCGCGCATGCCCTCGAGCCACAACGGGACGAGCTTCGCGTCGAGCGCCCGACCGGCGAGGGCCAGCCCCTCGCCGCCGCGCTCGATCTTGATCTGGTGGAGCCAGACACCGTCGAGTGTACGTCTGGCCAGCCCCTCGAGCTGCGGCGAGAAGCCGTGAGCGCTGCCGAGCGCACGCTTCTCGACGGCCTTCACCAGCAAGCGGCGTGTCTCGGTCTCGATGCCGAGGTTGCGCACTTCGGCGGCGAGCGCGGGGTCCGCGGTGACTTTCGCGACTTGGAGCTCGAGCTGCTCGAGCTTCGCCGTCGTCTCGGTCTTCTGCGCGGCCAGGCGCGCGACGCTCCTCGTCTCCGTCTCCGCGCGCTGGCGCGCGAAGCCGTAGAAGAGCACGAGCGCGAGCGCGAGCCCGCCGACCGCGCGCAGGATGAGCCGCGCCGAGAGCGCCGGCGACGCCGCGCGCAGGCCGGGCTGATAGAGATTGATCTCCTGCGCGACGCTCATGCGCCGCCCGCTTCGCGCCGCAGCGCGCCGCCGAGCGCGGCGACGATCGAGCCCGACAGCTCGCGGTCGAGCTCGACGCGTGAGTCGAGCAGCGCGCCGAGCTCGAGCTCGCGCATCGGCACGGGCAAGCTCTTCGCGAGCCAGCGGCGCAGGTTCGCGGACTCGACACGCGTCGGCGTCAGCACGAGCTCCACCGGTGCCATCTGCCCGAGCTGGTGCTCGTAGTAGTCGAAGGAACGCTGGAAATCGAGCAGCAGCATGTCGAGCGAACGCTCGCCCTCCCCGCCCTTCTCCAGCTTGTCGGAGAGGGCGTCCTCCGCGGCCGCCTCGAGCGCCTCCGGGTCGATCTCGAGCTGCCGCGAGAACCACAGCCAACCGCTGCAGGAGAGAGTCAGCACGCCGAGCGGCGGCAGCGCGTGCAATAGCGCCACGCCCCGCGCGTCGGACGCCAAGAGCGTGGCGACGTTGCGCAGCGCCAGCTCGAGGATGTCGACCGCGACCAGCGCGAGACCGGAGCGCTCGACTGTCTCGACGAGCTGCAGCAGCGTCTTGCGTCGCGCGGCGACGACGTTCAGGCGCGCGGGGCGGCCGCGCGCCTCGGGCGACGGGAACGCGTCGACGATCGCGTCCTCCACGCTGAAGTCGACGAGGTCCTTGATGCTCCAGCGCGCCGCTTCGCGCAGCTCACTCGGCTCGACCGCGGGCGGGTCGACCTGGCGCAGCGAGTACACGTCCGGCGAGAGCACGGCGCAGCACGCGGTTCCGGCGAGGCCGAGCTCCTTGACCGTCGCGGCGAGCACGCCGCGGATCGCGAGCGGGTCCTCGACGCGCCGGTCGAGCGCGTGCTCGAGTCGCGGCGCGGCGCCGGACTCACGCAGCACGTGCGCGAGGCGGAAGCCGCCGCGATCCAGCGCGACACCGACCATGCCCGCACCACTCGGCTTTCGCGACCACAACGCGAACAGGCGAAGTCCTCCAAGAAACTCGTTCGAGTTCAATCGAGAACTTCGACTGCGGGCGAGTTGCACTTGAGATATCGCGAGTGAGCCGCGCGTGAGTCACTCGTGGATCCGGAGCGTTGATATCATGAGATCAGCGCGCGCGGTCGGGCGGTGGAGCCGCCTCAGTCGCTGAGCTGCGGCAGGAGCCGGAACGCCGCCTGAGGCGCGTGAAAGCCCGGCAGCTCGAGCTCGCCCACGACTTCGAACTTCAGGAGCTCGCGCAGCTCCCCGCGCACCGCGGCGCTGACCAGGATCTCGCCGCCCTTCGCGGCGTCCGACAGACGCGCCGCGAGGTTGGTCACGTTGCCGATCACCCCGTAGTCGCGCCGACCCTCGTAGCCGATGAAGCCGCAGGTCGCGTAGCCGGTGTGAATGCCCATGCCCGCGTCGATGCGATAGCGCCGGCTCGCCCAGCCCGTGCGCAGCCGCGCGATGTCGCCGTGCATCGCCAGCGCCATGCGCACCGCGCGCTCCACGTGGTCGTCCTGATCGACCGGGTCGTTGAAGAACACCATGAAGCCGTCGCCCGCGAAGCGCTCGAGCGTGCCGGCGAACTCCGTGATTCTCCGGCCCATCGAGTGGTGGTACTCGGCGAGCGTCGCCATCACCTCTTCGGGCTCGACGCTCTCGGAGAACGACGTGAAGCCGCGCAAGTCGGCGAAGAACACGGTGACGAGCTTGCGCTGCGAGCGCAGCTCCGCCGCGCCGCCGCGCGCCATCACCTGCTCGATGATCTGCGGCGGGAAGAAGCGCTTGAGCTCGGCGAACTCGAGCTCGCGCGAGCGCAGCCGCTCGGTGGCCTCGATGCGGATCAGCGCCTGCACGCCCTGCTGCGCGACGGTCTGCAGCACCTCGAGCTCGAGTCTCTCCCACGCGTCGCCCCGCTCGCGCGCGCCGAGCGCCAGCCCGCCGATCACGCGCGCGTCGCGCACGATCGGCAAGAGCGCCTCCGCCCCCAGTCTCTCGAAGCACGCGTAGCACTCGCGCTGGATGTTCACGAACTGCGGCTCGACGGAGATCTGCTCGCGGAAGATCTCCTTGCGCAAGGTCACCATGAGCTGGATCAGCGGCTCGGCCAGGAGCGGTGTCTCGCCCGGCGCCGCTTCCAGCTTCGCGCGCGAGACGCCGCGCAGGCGCTCGCCCTCGCCCGCGACTCCGGCGAACAGGAACGCCGAGCCCCGGCGCACGTCGGCGAGTCGCGCGGGCGCCTCCGCCAGCGCGTCGAGCACGCCGTCCGCGTCGGTGGCGGCCGCGAGGTCCTCGCCGATCCGGCGCACGGTCTCGGGCAAGCGCAGGCGCTGCGGATACAGCCAAGCGTTCAGGAGCGCCTCGAACCTCGGCCAGACGTAGAGCAGCGGCAGCAGCAGGAGCGCCACGAGATACGGCGACACGGAGACCAGCGCCACGGCGAGCACGGTGAGCGCGCTGACCGCGGCTCCGTACACCACGGCGCGTCGCGCGGCGACGCGGGCGTTCAAGAGCTCGTGGCGCAAAGTGGTGCGCGCCAGCGCGAGCAACAGGATCGACACCGACCAGTACGCGACGCGGATGTCGAGCACGTGGACGCCGGTGGTCGCCTGCACGAAGCGCACGGTCGCGGGCAGTGAGCCGCCGAGCAGCACGCCGCCCAGGAGGATGCGCGCGCGCTGCGCGACCAGGGGATCCGCGGTGTGCATCGCGAGCACCCCGCAGCGGCCGACGAAATACAAGGTCACCGCGAGCAGGAGGCTCGTGTCGAAGATGCCGATGTAGCGCGTCGGCCCGGCGAAGTCGGTGGCCCAACCGGCGAGCTGCACGCCGGCGTGCAGCACGCCGAGCCCGTAGATCCAGTAGAGCACCCGCCGCGGCCGGCGCAGCAGCGCGCGGTGCACGACCGGGAACGCGAGCCCCGCGTGGATCGGCACCGCGGCGAGCAGGCCCAGCATCGTTCGGTAGTAGATGGCGTACGGCGCCTTCGCGGGGCCGACCCCGGAGAGGATCATCGACAGGAAGCCGCCGCTCACGGTGCACAGCGCGAGCAGCGCCCAGCTCTCGGGCGCGAACGGCCGGAGCTGAAACGTCACGACGCCGACCATGAAGAACAGGAAGCCGAGCGCGAGCACGCCGCCTTCCCCGTACACGACGTCGCCCCAGCGCAGCTCGCGCACGGGGATCGAGATGCGACTCACTTGCCCGCCGGGACGCTGCACGACCAGCTCGTTCGCCGCGCCGAGCTCGTCCGACAGGCGCGCCCAGACCTCCTTGCGGATCGACCGCTCGTCGACCCGCTCGCCGTTCACCTCGAGCAGGCGCGCCCCGCCGCGCAGTCCCAGGTCGGCGGAGTCACGCCGCGACGGCGAGATCTCGAGCCCGTCCATGATGAAGCCGACGTCCGGGCGCCCGACCCGCTGCAGCTTGTCCGCCGTGGCCAGCAAGATGCCGAGCGCGTAGAGCGACACCAAGGCCGCAAACACGACCTTCTGTCGTCCCGTCCCATCGCGCCAGCGCATGTGCGGAAGCTAGCTAACTCGCCGCGGCGGGCTGCTTCTTGGTCGGAGTCTGATTGCTTCGCATGGCGTACGGTGAAGTGTCGACCTCTTCGAGCTGGATCGCGCCGGACAGCACCTTCTGCTTCCACTCTTGATGCGCGGGCTCGTCGGCGTGGAACTCGGGCATGACTTCGCGCGCGAACAGCTCGAGCGACCCGCAGATGTCCTCGTGCGTGTTGTTGCCCGCCTGGTTCAACAGGATCACCTGATCCACGTTCGAGTCTTTGAACTTGCGCAGGCGCTCGCGCAGCGTCGCGGGCGAGCCGATCAGTCCCGAGCCGCGCTGCGCCTGCGCGCCCTCGGGGGTCTGCTTCCACGCGAGATACTCCTCCCAGAGATTCACGCTGCCGGGCACGACCGGACCGTGGCGGTTGTAGAAGAGCAGCGCGAACTGGAAGAACGTCCAGCCTTCGGCCTTCTGGATCGCCTCCTCGTCGCTCGCCGCGCACATGAAGCCGCACACGATGGCGATCTGTGGATTCGTCTCGTAGTCGCACAGCAGCTCGCGCCGCTTCACGAACGAGTTGTAGTACGCGTGCACCCACGCGCGTGCGGCTTCGGCCGAGACGAACTGGAAGCCCAGCGCCCCCATGCCGCGCCGGCCGGCCATCTCGATCGTCTCGAGCTGCGAGCACGCCACCCAGAGCGGCGGGTGCGGCTTCTGCAGCGGCTTCGGCAGCACGTTGCGCAGCGGGAAGTCGAAGTACTTGCCGTGATACTCCCAGCCCTCGTGACTGAACATCGGGAGCACGGCGCGCACGGCGTCTTCCCAGACGTCGCGCTTGTCGCGAAAGCGGCGGTCGAACGGGTGCAGCTCGGTGACGCTCGAGCCCTCGCCGATGCCCATCTCGACGCGGCCGTTCGAGACTAGGTCGAGCGTGGCGACGCGCTCCGCGACGCGCGCGGGGTGATTCGTGGTGAGCTGGATGATCCCGTGGCCGAGGCGGATGCGCTTCGTGCGCTGGCTGGCCGCGGCGAGAAACACCTCCGGCGCGGAGGAGTGCGAATACTCCTCGAGGAAGTGGTGCTCCACCTCCCAGGCGTAGTCGTAGCCGAGCCGGTCCGCGAGCTCGATTTGCGTCAGCGAGTTCTGAATCAAACGGTGCTCGCTGTCCGGCAACCACGGCCGCGGGAGCTGGTGCTCGTAGAAGATCCCGAACTTCATCGCGCGTGCCTCCATCTCCATCTTACCCGAGCGGCGCGCCGCGCTGCCCGGGCGGTTCCTGCGTCACTTCCTTTTCGAAACGAGCTGCCGATGAGGGAGGCATGGCGAACCTGCGCACCTCTCGGCTGTTGCGTTTGGCCGTTCTGTCGCTCGGCGTCGCGTGGCTCGCCGGTCTGGCGAGCGCTGCCGCGGCGCCGGTCGTGGTCCCGAACGACATCGCGAGTTGCGTGTGGCTCCGGGTGAAGGCGAAGGGCTCGGGCTACGAGCTGCCGGCGGGGGACACCGGGCTCGGCCCGAAGCGCTCGCTCAGCGCCGACTGCTACCTGCAGCTCGTGTACGTCGATCCGGACGCCGGCCACCTGAACGGACGCTACGGCGGTCCCCTTCTGTGTCCCATCGACGCCCAGAACTGGGCGGCGAGCCCGATGGAGGAGAGCTTCGCGGGTACGAAGCTCGGCGACCTGAACGTCATCGCGGTGGACGACTATCTCACCTTCACGAACGCAGCGGGCGACGTCATTCAGGGCTGGGGCACGCATCGGATTCTGATCAGCGTCGACAAGACCGGGGCGTTCAGGAAGGCGAGCTTCCAGACGCTCGGCGGCGAGATGATCGACGGCTCGTACTCTTCGCTCACGCTCGCGACCGTGTTCGGGAGTTATTCGGCGAGCGGCAGCTCGGTGCCCGCCGAGAAAGTCCCGCAGCCGGCGAAGGACCTCGTCGCCGCCTCTCCCTGCAATCTCCCCTAGCCCTCGCCCTCGCGCTCCAGACACGGCTCGCACAGGACCGGCGCGGCCGAGGCCGTGACTCCCATGCCGAGATAGGCGGGGTCGCCGCGGCGCATCGCTCGCCCGCAGCCCGCGCAGGTGCGCGCGCCGTTCAACACCACGGGTTGCCAGGCAGTCACTTCGGAGAACTCCTGCGCCGGACCCGGCGCCGCAGGCGCGGGCGCGGCTTCGGGCTCGCGCTCCATTTCGACGATGCGCTCGCGCGCGCCCTCGGTGCGGCGCCGCCAGCGGCGCTCGAAGCGGCGCCCGAAGTCCTGCGCCTCTTCGACCACGTCCTCGACGAGCTCGCCGACGTTCTCGGTGACGGCTTCGACCGCGTCGAAGACGTCTTCGAGCACGTTGCGCACCAGGTTCGAGACCGGCACGCGCAGGCGCCGCGCGGCGCCCTGAAGCGCTTCGTCCAGCTCTTCGGAGACTCGTGTGTGCAAGACCCTCTCCTTCCTTCTGCGGCGGCTTCGCTCGCGATCGTCTTGGGAATCCATGCGTTCCAATGTATCACGGCGTGATACATTTGGGCCAGGAATTTCTTCGCGTGCGATGATCGGGGCATGGCAGACCTGCTGCGCAACCTGGCGCCGAACCTCTGGGTCGCGGATCGCCGCTTCCGCAATGGCCCCTTCGACGTGGGCGCCCGCATGACCGTGCTCCGGCTGCGAAATGGCGCCCTGATCCTGCACTCGCCGGTGGAGCTCGACCCGGGGCTGCGCGGCGAGCTCAAGCGCCTCGGCGAGGTCCGCGGCGTGATCGCGCCGAATCGGCAACACCATCTGTTCGCCGCGGACTACCCGACGGGCTACCCGGACGCGCTGCTCTACGTGGCTCCCGGCCTACCCGCCAAGCGGCCCGATTTGAAGTTCGCCGAGGAGCTGTCCGACGACCCGCCCGCGCTGTGGAGCGCCGAGGTAGAGCAGCACGTGTTCCGCGGCGCGGCCTACTTGAACGAGGTGGTGTTCTTTCACGCGGCCTCGCGCACCGTGTTGTTCACCGATCTCGTGTTCAACATCCCGAGCGGGAAGGCGCGCGGCATGAGTCGCCTGTTCTACCGGGTCGCCGGCGCGGAGGGCCGTTTCGGCCCGCACCGCCTGACGCGCTACCTGTTCATCCGGAACCGCGTGGAGGCGCGCGCCTCGATCGAGCGCATCCTGCGCTGGGACTTCGACCGGGTCACGATGACTCACGGCGACGTGCTCGAGCGCGGCGGGCAGCCCGCGGTGCGCGACGCGTTCGCCTTCCTTCGCTGACCTGTCGCGCCGAACCCCTGGTGAGTCAGCAGCGCGCGGCGGCGAAGGCGGCCGCGATGCGCTTGGGCGCCACGAGTCGCCAGGAGTCGGCGGCGATCTGCGCGATCTCTTCCCAGTCGACGGCGCGGTCGAGCCGCACGCCGATCCAGCCGCTCGGGCCGACGTAGGGCGGCCGGAAGAAGCGCACCGGGTCGGCTTCGATCAATGTGGCCTGCGCGCCCGGCTCCGCGGGACACCAGAAGCCGACGATGTCGTCGCCGTGGTGGTCGTTCGCGAACATCACGAAGACCTTCCCGCCCTTGCCGGCCTTCGCGCCGACGAAGAACGTCGGCTCGCCGTGCGAGAGTCTCTCGCTCGACTCCGGCAGCGCGAGGCAGATCTTGCGCAGCCGCGCGAGCGCGCGCTCCACCCCGCGCGCGTTCATCGGCCTAGCCGAGCGCCTTTTCGATGGCCGAGGTGAGCTCCGCCGCGTCCGGCGCGACGCGCGGGTTGAAGCGCGCGACCACGTTGCCCTGTTTGTCGAGCAGGAACTTGCCGAAGTTCCACATCACGTCCCCCGGGCCGTCGGGCTGCGTCGGCTGCGAAGTGAGCCACTGGTACAGCGGCGCGCGACCCGCGCCGTTCACGTCGATCTTGGCGAACATCGGGAAGGTGACTCCGTAGTTGCGCTCGCAGAATTCCGCGATCTCGGTCTCGGTGCCGGGCTCCTGGCCCGCGAACTGATTGCACGGAAAGCCGAGCACTTCGAAGCCGCGCGCCGCGTATTTGTCCTGCAGCTTCTGCAGCCCCGCATACTGCGGCGTGAGCCCGCACCTCGACGCGACGTTCACCACGAGCACGGCCTTGCCCTTGAAGTCGGCCAGGTTCTTGTCCTTCCCCTCGAGTGTCTTCTGCTTGAAGTCGTAGAGCGTGGTCATCGAGGGGTTCCTCTCATTCTCCGGCGACGGTCATGCGCGCGATGCGCAGGGTCGGCGCCGCCGTGGCGCCGAGCCAGACCAGGTCGTTTCCGATCGCGTCGATGTCGCGCAGCATCTGCGCGAAGTTCGCGGCGATCGTGATCTCCTCGACCGGGAACGCGAGCTCGCCGTTCTCGATCCAGATTCCCGCCGCGCCGCGCGAGTAGTCACCGGTGATGGGGTTGAACCCCTGGCCGATGAGCTCGGTGACGTAGAGCCCGCGCTTCGTTCCGGCGATGATCTCTTCCGGCGTCTTCGCGCCCGGCTCGAGCCACAGGTTTGCGGTCGACGCGCCGCCGCCCCGCACGGCGCTCGCGGTGGAGCGCAGACCGAGCTTGCGCGCCGAGTAGGTGTCCAGCACGTAGCTCGCGAGTCGACCGCGATCGACCAACACGTTGCGCCGCGTCGGCAGGCCTTCGCCGTCGAACGGGCGGCTGCCGAGGCCGCGCGGCAGGCGCGCGTCGTCGACGATCGTGACCGCAGGGCTCGCGACGCGCAGGCCGAGCTTGCCCGCGAGGAACGTCGCGCCGCGGTAGACCGCATAGCCGCTCGCGCAGCCCGCGAGCTGCCGCAAGAGACTCGGCGCGGTGAGCGGATCGAAGATCACGGGCACTTCGCATGTGGGCACGCGGCGCGCGCCCAGGCGGCGCAGCGCGCGCTCCGCCGCGCGGCGGCCGACCGAGTCGGCGGACTCGAGCGCGTCCCAGCGGCGCGCCGAGCTGTACCAGGCGTCGCGCTGCATTCCCTTGTCGGCGCGCGCGAGTGACTCGGCCACGAGCGAGTGGCGCGCGGAGGCGTAGCCGCCGACGAAGCCTGCGCTGTTGCCGAAGAGGACTTCGCCGAAGCTCGAGGCGGCTTGCGAGCCCTCGGAATCCGCTATGCGTGGGTCGACGGCGTGCGCCGCGCTCTCCATGGCGCGCGCCGCCGAGATGCGTGTCCCCGGCTCGAACGGGCGATCTCGCGGCTCGAACAGCTCGAGGTCCGGGATCTCGGTGGCGAAGCCGCCGTCGGCGAGGCCGGCGCAGGCATCGGGAACCGTCGCGCGTGCCAGGGCGACCGCGTCCGCCGCGGTGCGCGCGACGACGTCGCGCGCCAGGTCCGAGCTGCGAGTCGCGGCCGACGACAGGCCCCCGCGCCCACCGACGAACACGCGGACGCTGAGTCCCTGCTCGCGCGACTGCTTCACGAAGTCGATCTCGCTGCCGCGCACGCGCGTCTCGAACGCTTCGCCCGAGTGGAGCGCCACCTCCGCCTGATACGCGCCGGCGGCGCGCGCCTCGTCGAGCGCGAACGAGACCAAATCGCGCGCGGCGTCCACCTCAGCCCTCGGTGCCGCCGACGGTGATTCCGTCGATGCGCAGCGTGGGGAGGCCGACGCCGACCGGCACGCCCTGCCCGTCCTTGCCGCAGGTGCCGATGCCCGCGTCTAGGCGCAGATCGCTGCCGATGCGAGTCACTCGCTGCAGCACGTCCGGGCCGTTGCCGATCAAGGTCGCGCCCTTCACCGGCGCGCCGATCTTCCCGTCCTCGATGCGGTACGCCTCGCTCGCGGAGAACACGAACTTGCCGCTGGTGATGTCGACCTGTCCGCCCGAGAACGATACCGCGTACAACCCGTTCCTCACCGAGCGCAGGATCTCGCCGGGATCGTCCTGTCCCGCGAGCATGAAGGTGTTGGTCATGCGCGGCATCGGCAGGTGCTGGTAGCTCTCGCGCCGCCCGTTGCCGGTCGCCTTCATGCCCATGAGTCGCGCGTTCAGGCGGTCCTGCATGTAGCCGACCAGGATGCCGTCTTCGATCAGCACGTTGCGGCCGGTCGGCGTGCCCTCGTCGTCGACGTTGAGTGAGCCGCGGCGGCTCGCGATCGTGCCGTCGTCGATCACGGTGACTCCCCGCGCGGCGACGCGCTGGCCTATGCGGTCGGCGAAGGCCGAAGTCTTCTTGCGATTGAAGTCGCCCTCGAGGCCGTGACCCACCGCCTCGTGCAGCAGGATTCCCGGCCAGCCCGGGCCGAGCACCACGTCCATCGTGCCGGCAGGGCAGCTCACCGACTCCAGGTTGGTGAGGGCGAGCCGCACTGCGTCGTCGACTTGAGCCTTCCACGACGCCGGGTCGAGCAGCCGCTCGAGTGAGTAGCGGCCGCCGGCGCCCTGCGATCCGCTCTCGCGGCGCGAGCCCTGCACCGCGATGACCTGCACGCGCAGGATCACCAGCGGCTGCACGTCCGTGACCCAGGTGCCGTCGCTGGCCGCGATCATCAGCTGGCGCTCTTCGCAGGAGAGGCTCGCCATCACCTGCGCGATGCGCGGATCGCGGCTGCGCGCGTAGTTGTCGATGTCCTGGAGGAGACGCACTTTGGTGTCGATCGCCGCGTCGGTCGGCGCTTGCGCCAGCGGGTACAGATCGAGCGCCGGCCGACTCGGGCCGCGCAGCGCCACCGTGCGCGTTCCCGGCGGCCCCTCCGCGATCGCCCGCGCCGCGCCCGCAGCGACGCGCAGACTCTCGACCGTGATCTCGTCCGAGTGCGCGTAGCCCTGGCGCTCGCCCGACTGCGCGCGCACGCCAAGGCCCTGCTCGACCGCCCGGCTGCCGCTCTTCACGATGCCCTCTTCGAGCGCGACCGCGTCG
>DATFUE010000669.1:0-3842 GCA_035261165.1 Myxococcota bacterium | reverse complement strand
ATGCCGCGCGAGAAGCGATGCACCGCGCGCACCGCCGAGCCGCTGAGCACGTCGCCGCGTGGATGGCCGGCGACGAGCAGCCGCTCGCGGATGTAGGCCGCAGTCTCTTCGGAGAGCAGCGGGCGGATCGCGTGCCGCAGCTCGACGCGCTGGCGCAGCTGCCGAAGCGACGGCCGCGAGAGCTTGTCGGCGAGCTCCGGCTGCCCGACCAGCATGATCTGCAACAGCTTCGACTGCGGTGTCTCGAGGTTCGAGAGCATGCGGATCTCTTCGAGCATCTCGTCGGAGAGATTCTGCGCCTCGTCGACGATCAGGAGCGTCTGCAGGCCGGCTGTGAGTCGCTCGATCAAGTGCTGATTCAGCCTCGAGAGCGCGGCCGTCTTGCGGAACGGCTCCTGCCACTCGAGCTCGAGCTCCTCGAAGAGCGCCGCGAACAGATCGGCGACGCCCAGCGAGGTGTTGAAGATGTACGCCGTCTGCACGCCCGGCCCGAGCTTCTGCAGGAGCGCGTTCAGGATCGTGGTCTTGCCGGTGCCGACCTCACCGGTCAGGGTGATGAAGCCCTTCCGCTCCTGCACCGCGTACACGAGCGTGGCCAGCGCCTCCGCATGGCTCTCCGACATGTACAGGAAGCGCGGGTCCGGGTTCACCCTGAACGGGTCCGCGTCGAAGCCGAAGAACGCGTTATACACGCGACGCTCCGAGACGCGGGAAGCGCGGCAGCCAGCGCTGGGACGTGGGCTCGGACTCGGTCCCGAGCTCCGGAACCGCGGCGAGCACCGGCAGGCCGAGCGAGTCCTGCACGTCCATCACGCTGTGGAAGCTGCGGTCGCTCATCTCGCGAATCACGAGCAGCGCGAGGCCGAGCATCATGCCGAGGACGGTGCCGGCCGAGAACCACACCGGGCGGTTCGGGCTGATCGGGGAGCTCGGCAGCTCCGCCGACTCCACCACGCGGAAGCGCTCGCCCTTGTTGTTCGTCTCGATCGTGCGGCCGATCTCCGCGTCGACCTGCTTCAGCTGCAGGGTGCGGATCGCCTCGGTGACGTTCTTGTACTGAGCCTCGAGGTGATCGAGCTCGGCCGCGCGGCGCGGGGTGTTCTCGATGCGCTGCTCGTACTCCGCGATGTCGGCCTTCAGGCGCTCGATGTCGCCGGAGTACACGCTCTGCTCGACTTCGTAGTCGCGCAGCTTGTCGCGCATGGAGATCTCTTCGCGCGAGGTCGGCAGCGGATCGTCGGCCTTCGACGCGATCAGCTCGTCGAGCGCGCGCAGCTCCTCGCGCGTGTGAACGATGTCGGGGTACTTCTCGGTCTTGCCCGACGAGAGCAGGCGGTTCAGCTCGAGCTCGAGCGCGCGCTTGCGCATCGAGGGATCGGTCGAGTCCGTCGCCGACGCGGTGCGAAACTCCTGGATCTGCTGCCCGATCAGCCGCACCTGGTCCTTGGCGGCCTCGGCCTTCGACTCGGTCGACGCCAGCTCGATGCGGTTGCGCTCGAGTCGGTCGCGGTTCAGCTGCAGCTGCTCGGGGAGCTCGCCCTGGTAGTTCTCCTTGTAGTCACTGATCTGGCGCGCGATGTCCGCGAGGTCGGCGCGCGCCTTCGTCAGCTGCTGCTCGAAGAACTCGGTCGTGCCCTCGGCGAGGCTCGTGCGCTCGCGCAGGTTCGCGGAGATGAAGTCGCGCGCGAGGCGGTTGGCGACCTCTGCGGCGGTCTTCGGGTTGCGGTGGCGGAACGAGATCTTGAACGAGTTCAGCTCGATCGGCTTGCGCGGGTCGATGATCGCCGGCGGCAGCGGATCGAGCGCGATCTGCTTGCGCATCGCCTCGACCTGGTCTTCGCGGGAGGTCGTCGCGCCCTCGAACAGATGGAAGTCACTGATCACGCTGGACAGGCTGTCGCGCGCGAGGAGCTGCAGCTTCAGGTTCTCGTAGCGGGTCTCGGTCTTCGAATCGATCGTCGAGGGCGCGAGCTTGTCCGGGATGACCTGAGGCTCGACGGTCACGGTCGCGACAGCTTCGTAGACCGGCGGAAGCGCGAGCGCGAGCACGAGGGAGCCGACGACCGCGACGCTCACCGGCACGATCAGCCACCACTTCCGGCGGCGAATTACGCCGTAGAGGTCGCCGATGCTTACGCCGGCTTCGCTACGGACATCTCTCGCGGTCATCCAATCATCCTCGTCGTCGGCGCTGCGCGCGCTTGCGATGGCCGACGCGCAGATACACCGCGGCTTGCACGCCGGGGTCGGCTGCGGCGGACATCATGCCACAAGCGTGCCAAGGGCCTCGCGTCACCTCGGCCACCGGCGCAAGGGGTCAGTGGGAAGCAAGCTACATATTACGAGAAGACCGCGTGACCGGAGAGACTTTTCCGCGAAGCAGGGCGGGCGATCACTCGCCCAGGCCGCAATCCTTGATCTTCTGGAGCAGCGTCTTATACGAGACTTCCAGGATCCGGGCGGCCTTTTTGCGGTTCCAGTTGGTCTGGTAGAGGACCCGCTTGAGCGCCTCGCGCTCGGCGTCCCGGGCGGCCTTCCGGCCGATGTCCCGGAGCGAGATGGGCTCGGCGAGCGATCCGCTCGCATCGCCGTCCAGGGGCGATGCGTCGGCGACCGGGGTCCCAACGGGCGCGGCTCGGGACAGAGAGGTCCCTGCCCCGTAGATCTCTTCCGCAATCGCATCCTCGCTCTGTAGGACGACGATGCGCTTCACCATGTTCTCGAGCTCGCGCACGTTGCCCGGCCAGCTGTACTCGAGGAACCCGCGCATCAGACGATCCGAGACGGTGCCAAGCTCGCGGCCGTACTTGACGCTGTAGAGGCGGCGGAAGTGGTCGACCAGGACCGGGATCTCTTCGCGCCGATCGCGCAGCGGGGGGACCCAGACGTTCACCACGTTCAGCCGGTAGTAGAGGTCCTCGCGGAACGAGCCCTTGCGCACCATGTCCTCGAGGTTGCGGTTGGTGGCCGCGAGCACGCGGACGTCGACGTGGACGTCGACGTCGCCGCCGAGCCGCGAGAACTCGCCGTCCTGCAGCACCTGGAGCAGCTTCGCCTGGAGCTTCGGGCTCATCTCGCCGATCTCGTCGAGGAACATCGTGCCGCCGCTGGCGACCTCGAACTTGCCGGCCTTGCGCGAGGACGCCCCGGTGAACGCGCCGCGCTCGTAGCCGAACAGCTCGCTCTCGAGCAGCTCCTCGGGCAGAGCCGCGCAGTTCACCTTCACGAAGCGGTTCTCTCGGCGATTCGAGAGCTCGTGCGTGGTGCGTGCGACGACCTCCTTGCCCACGCCGCTCTCGCCGTGGATCAGGATCGTCACGTCCGCGTCGGAGACCTGTTCGAGGATCTCCTTGATCCGGGTCATCTTGTCCGAGGCCCACAGGAAGCCGGTGCGCTCGCGCGCCTCGTGCTCGCGCAGTCGGTCGCGCAGCTCGTCGCGATCGCCCTTCAGGTTCTCGATCTCGAGCACCTTCTTGAGCGCGATCTCGAGCTCTTCCTCCTCGAACGGCTTGTTGATGTAGTCGGCCGCGCCGAGGTTCATGGCGTCGACGACGGTGCCCGCTTTGCCGACGACCGACAGCATGATCACCGGCACCTCGGGCATGAGCTGCTTGATCTTGCGCAGTGTCTCGATGCCGTCGATGCCGGGCATCATCACGTCCAACACGACCACGTCCGGGTGCGCGCCGCCGTTCAGCAGCTCCATCGCCTTCAGCCCGTCTTCGGCCAGGAGGACGTCGTAGCCCTTCATCGGCAGGAGATTCTTCAGATACGTGCGGATGACCTCGGCGTCGTCGACGACGAGGATCGTCTTGCGCTGCGGCACGGTGCGCGGAACCCCG
>DATFUE010000668.1:0-7055 GCA_035261165.1 Myxococcota bacterium | reverse complement strand
GAGCTACATGGGCGCTCTTCGGCGTGGCTTCCCTCGAGGCCTGGAGCGGGAAACGGGACTCGAACCCGCGACCCCAAGCTTGGAAGGCTTGTGCTCTAGCCAACTGAGCTATTCCCGCCCGAAACTTTTCTGTGTATGCTTTCGACACGCGAACCGGCTCCTGGTGCTTTGCCCTTTGATGGACGGCTTTGGTGGAGAGGGGAGGATTCGAACCTCCGAAGGCGTGAGCCAACGGGTTTACAGCCCGTCCCATTTGGCCGCTTTGGTACCTCTCCGGAGGATGCTCTGAGCCCGCGCCCTTGCTCACTCGCTCTCGGTTCGAATTCCGCACGCGTACCGGCAAGCAAAAGAATCCCGCCCCGCAAGAACCCCCATTTTCCCGCGGCGCAGGAACGAATCTGTCTCTCTTCTGTGTAACTCGTGCTCTGACCGGATGTCACATCACGACTGGCGCCATGGAGTGTCTAGGGTTCGAGCGGCCGCTCCGTCGCTTGCGCGCGGAGCTGGCGAGGGGACTCGAACCTCCAACCTGCTGATTACAAATCAGCTGCTCTACCGATTGAGCTACGCCAGCGCAAGCGGCGATTGTATCAGGAGGTTTCGGCTCTGCCAGCAATCTTCGCGCCGAGGCGCAGCTCGGCAGTTCTGAGCACCAGGTAGGCCGCCGCCGCCGCGACTCCAAGCGAGCCGACCTTGCCCCTCAGGGGAATCCCCACGGTCGCCGTCGCGTTCCGGCGGATCGATTCGCGTGCGCCCAGGTCCTCGCTCCCGAATATCCAGAGGAGATCGGACGTGAGGAGCGCAGCGGGGAGATCCTCGAGAGAGCGGCCGCCGGCGTCCGCGACCAGGACCACGAGGCCTTCGCTGCGCGCCAGCTCGACCGCACGCGCGAGGTTCGGAGTGCGGCCGACGCGCAGGTGCTCGAGCGCGCCGGCGCTCGCGCGCAGGGCGCCCGCCGCGATCGGCGGCGCGCGTCGGTGCTCGAGGACCAGACCGAGTACGCCCGCGCCCTCGGCGGTTCGCGCGATGCTGCCCAGGTTTCCGACGTCGGTCACGCGGTCGAGGGCGACCAGGAAGCGCGGCGAGGGCGCGGCCAGGAGCGCCTCGAACTCCTCCTCAGGATAGGGATCCGCGAACGCGTGAATGCCCTCACCTCGCTTGGCTTCACGCCGCTCGATCGAGCACCCCGAGAGCAGCGTCTCGAGCTCGCGCCGCGCCGCGCTGCCGTCGCCGTCGGGAAGAACCACGGCGCGGACGATTCGCCGCTTCGCACGGATGGCCTCGATGACTGGTCGCGCGCCTTCGATCAGGGCTAAGTTCGCCGCGTCGACCGCCATCGCTCGCACTCTACTCCGTGCTGCCCGCCGCGCGGGTGCCAGGGGCCGTGACCGTGGACTCGTTTGCCATCTCTCTGGGTCGCAAGGCCCGCTCACCCGCGGAGCTCCTCGCGGCTCTGCCGCCGGACTCGGAGCCGCACCTGCTGGACGCGCGCGCCGAAGGCGGATGGGGCGAGACTCTCGGCGCGCCGGGAGGCGAACGCAGCTTTCTCGGCGTTCGACCCGAGCTGACCTTCCGCGGCGGCCGCGAAGCGCTCGACGACGCGCGGCGCTGGCTCGCGGAGTTCCGCGGGCGGCCGGCGTCGGACGCCGTTCTGGTCGGGAGCTTCGCGTACGAGCTCGGTCACGCGTTCGCCGGTGGCCGCGTCGCCGGAGCCGGCGGCGCGGAGGCCGCGCCCGTGTGTCTCGCCGGCTTCCGCGCGCTCTACGTCCACGACGCGGCCTCGCAGCGGGGGGCTGTGGTCGGCGGCTGCGCGCGCGCGACCGCGGAGCTCGCCGAGCTGTTGCGCGGCATCCCGGCCGCGCGTGACTCCGACGCGCCACCGGACGTCGTCCGGCCGCGGGCGCGGGCGAGCGAGGTCGAGTATCTCCGCGCCGTGCGCCGCGTCCAGGATTACATCCGGGCGGGAGACGTGTACCAGGTGAATCTCGCGCGCCGGCTCGACGCGCCCAGCCCGGACGCGAGCGCGCTGCGCCGGCTGTATCTCCGCCTCGCGGACGCGACCGCCGCGCCGTTCTGCGCCTATCTCGAAACCGACGAGCGCACCTTGCTGTCGAGCTCGCCCGAGCGCTTCCTGCGCAGCGACGGCGGCGAGGTCGAGACGCGCCCGATCAAGGGAACCCGCCCGCGCGGGCGCACCCCGTCCGAGGACGCGGCCCTGCTGCGCGAGCTGCTGGCATCCGCCAAGGACCGCGCGGAGCACGTGATGATCGTCGATCTCGAACGGAACGACCTGGGCCGCGTGTGCGAGCTCGGCAGCGTGCGGGTCCCGGAGCTGTTCCGGGCGCGCAGCTTCAGCGACGTACACCATCTTGTGTCGACCGTGCGGGGCCGCCTGCGCGACCCGGCCGACTGGGTGGGGCTCCTGGAAGCGACCTTCCCTGGTGGCTCCATCACGGGCGCGCCGAAGCTCCGCGCGATGCAGATCATCGCCGAGCTCGAGCGCGTTCCCCGCGACGTCTACACCGGCGCGATCGGCTCGATCGACGCCGCGGGGCGCGTGGATCTCTCGATCGCGATCCGCACGGCGATCGCGGCGCGCGGCGAGCTCCACCTCCACCTCGGCGGTGGAATCGTCTCTGACTCGGAGCCCGAATCAGAGCTCCGCGAGACACATGACAAGGGGCGCGGGTTCGCGCGCAGCTGGGGCTTCGGGTCGAGCGAGTGACACCAAGCGGCGTCACCGCCGCCTCAAGCACGTCCAGCGCTGCGCCGAAGCGAGCCGCATGAGCCGTGCAGAGCGCCGACACGAAGAGCCGCAGCCGGGAATCGCTCCGGCGAGTGCGCCCACGACCGGACCGGGTTGGCGCAGGATTCAGGAGCCGGGCGCGTCTGAGCGCGACCTGCACGACGGCGACCTGCTGCAGCGGCGTTCGGACGTCCGCACCCCGCTGTCGCTGCGCGTACAGCGCAGCTCGATCGATCCCGCGCGCGATCCCGTCACCCGCGAGCTGTTCTACGACGTCGCGGACGACGACGAGACGACGAACCTGTCGCGCCGCGGGCTGTGCATTCGCTGTGAGCGCCCGCCCGAGGTGGGCGCGCGCATCCTCGTCCAGCTGCGCTTGCCGGGCGAACGGCCGGTCGACCTGATCGGCCTGGCGCGCTGGTCGCGCATAACCTTCGTGCCCGGCCAACACGGCGCGCGCGCGTTCGCGCTCGTCGGTCTCGAGCTGCTCGGCGGCCCGCCTCGCGCGCTCGAACACTACGGACGTGCGATCAGCAGAATCGCGCGTGGCGCCGCGTCGGCCGACGCTGTGGATGCGGAATCTGCGGTTGCCTCCCCTGTGGACCGCCGATAGCATGACATGCCATGCGCGCCTTGAAGCCGCCAGGAACGTTCCGCTGGATCCGAGGGGTCCGGACGTTCGAACTCGATCCTGAACGGCTTCGTTTGCAGCGCATCCGCTCGATCATCAAGTCGATCCAGCGCGACCTCGACGAAGGCGGCCGCGCCTACGTGCGCCAGATCATGAAGGGCCCCGAGCTCTTCCGCATCGAGCTCGAGCGCCCCGACTGGTCCTATCTGCGCACCACCATCCTGGACCGCGAGACACTCCGCTCCCTGCTCGAAGCCACCCCCGAAGCCACCGTCCGCTCCTCCATGTTCTTCCGCTAGCTCGCGCCGCCGAGGCCCTCCGAAGCCAGGCCGCAAGCCGCGCGCCGCAGGCGCAGGCGCGCAACGAGCCGTAGGTCGAGCGAAGTGCGGGTGGCTCGGCTTGCCCGGAGCGGGGCTCGAACCCGCACGAGGCTTACGCCTCCGAGAATTTTACGCGGATCCGGAGGTTTCCCTCCGGGGCGGACTATCTCTTCACCCTCGTGGGGTGCCGGGCGCTCGTCGGCGGGGATTATCGTTGGGGCTCACCCCGCTAGTCTCTGCACCTTCCGCAGTACCGGTGTTCGCACGGGCACCCTACCCGTGCTCAGTGTTCGCATGGGCACCCTACCCATGCTCAATGTTCGCATGGACCCTACCCATGCTCAGGAACACCGCCCGCTGCGGCTTGGCTCAGGATTGCCATGGCGACATGTGTCGCTTTAGGTTTCCCTGAGTTCACCCGGTTTGTTACCCGCGCGTCGCCGCGCGGGAGACCCAAACCTCGAGTCCTCTGTGTCTACCAGTTCCACCATCCGGGCAGACGCAGCGTACCCCCTCGTCGCACGCGCGGCGAGACCGGCTAAACTGCGCCGTTCTCATTCCGACTTCCGCGCTCCGAGTTCGCGTTCCAGGCGCCGTCGCCAAGTGGTAAGGCAGAGGCCTGCAAAGCCTTTATCCCCGGTTCGAATCCGGGCGGCGCCTCCAGGGCTTCCGATGATCGCGTGGGCGCCCTACCTGATGGTCGCGTGGGCGCCCTACCCACGCTCCGCACGCTCGCACGCTCCTCATCCTCCGCACGCTCAGGCGCGCAGCTGCGGCGCGGGGTGGAGCTTGCCGCGCGCGCGCACGACGACCCGGTCGCCGTCGAGCTCGACCGACGCCAGGAGCTCCGCCTGGGCAGCGCGCGTGAAGCGGGCGTGAAAGCGCGCCTTCACCGTACAGCGAAGTGCGTCGTCCGGGTCGGCCGCGAGCGACGCCGCGTCGAGCGGCTCGCGGGTGCGGTCGGACAGCTCGACCTCGCCGGTCTCGGGGTCGTAGCCGTCGACGAAGAAGGCCGTGTCCTCGACGTCGAGCCAGCCGCGAAACGGCCCGATCTGCACGATGAAGGTGCCCTCCAGCTCCGCGAAGCGGACCCCCGCGCGCAGCGCACGCAGCAAGCCCGGGTGAGTGACTCGTACGCCCTCGTGCCAGAAGCTCCCGTCGCGCCGCAGCCAGAGTCCGAACGGCGCCAGCGGGGGCGCGCTCAGAGCGACTCCTTCCGCACGCTGCCGTCGGACGACTCGCGCAGCACGCCGCGGAAGTCGTAGCGGTGCCAGTACACGATGCGCCGGCCGCCGTCGGGCAGCGGGTAGATCCACTTCTCGTTCCAGTGCACGCCGTGCTCCTCGTGCGTGCGCGGGTCGTTCACGCTGCCCACTTGCTCCGCAGGCAGCCCGAAGCGCTCGCGCACCACGGCGTGATTCACCTCGCTAGCGGTCACACTCTCCGCCGATCATGTTGATCATGTCGAAGGTGGGGACGATGTCCGCGAGCATGCCGCCCACCAGCATCTCGCGCATCGGCGCGACGTTGGTGAAGCTCGGCGGGCGACACCGAACCTTGTAGGGTTTGCCGGTGCCGTCGGAGACGACGTAGAAACCGAGCTCGCCGTTCGGTGACTCCACCGCGGCGTACGCCTCCCCCACCGGCACCTTGATGCCTTCGGTCACGCCCTTGAACAGCTGGATCAGCTCTTCCATGCGGCCGAACACGCGCTCCTTGCCCGGCCAGCGCACGCGCGGATCCACCACGTTCACCGCCTCGCCGACGGTCTTCTCGAGCACCGGCACGCACTGGCGCATGATGCGGATGCTCTGCACGAGCTCCTCCTGGCAGACCAGGAAGCGATCGTAGTTGTCGCCCGTCGTGCCGATCGGGACGTCGAAGTCGATCTCGTCGTACGCCAGGTACGGCTCGGCCTTGCGCAGGTCGAGGGGGACACCCGCGGCGCGCAGCATGGGACCGGTCACTCCGTACGAGATCAGCTTCTCGAGCGGCAGCATGCCCGTGTTGCGGAAGCGGTCGACGAAGATGCGATTAGAGGTGACGACCTTGTCGAAGTCCGCGAGCAGCACCTCGATGCGCACGAGCGACGCGTGCAGCCGCTCGATGAAGCCCGGAGTCACGTCGCGCTGTATGCCGCCGATGCGGATGTAGTTCGACGTGACTCGCGCGCCGCACAGCATCTCTTGCAGGTCCCAGCACAGCTCGCGCGCCTCGATCCCGTACAGGAACGGAGTCATCGCGCCGAGCTCCAGGCACGCCGCGCCCAGGCGCGTCAGGTGGTCGCCCATGCGCGAGAGCTCGCTCGCCAGCGTCCGCACCCAGATGCCGCGCCGGGGGATCTCGCAGCCCAGCAGCTTCTCGACCGCCATGCAGAAGGCGAGGTTCGCGAGGATCGCGGAGTTGTAGTTCAAGCGATCGGTGTAGGGGATCGCCTGATACCAGGTGCCGCTCTCGCACTCCTTCTCGAACCCGCGGTGCAGATACCCGACCTGCACGTCCATCTCGACGATCTCTTCGCCGTCGATCTCGAGGATGATCTTGACCGTCCCGTGAGTCGCTGGGTGCGACGGTCCCATGGACAGGACCTGCGTCTCGGTGTGCAGATCGCCCTTCGCTCGCTGGGCGCGCTGAATCGCGGACTGAGTCACACGCGCTCCTAGTTCCGCGGACCGATGAGCGGCTGGCGGCGCTCCTTCGGGTAGTCCTTGCGCAGCGGGTGGCCCTCGAACTCGTCGTACAGCAGGATGCGGCGCAGGTCGGGATGCCCGCGGAACACGACCCCGTACAGGTCGTACACCTCGCGCTCGAACCAGTTCGCCGCGTCCCAGAGCGCGCACACCGAATCCGCCTCGCAGCGCTTCTCCGTGACTCCGGCCTTCACCCGCAGTCGGTGGCGGATGCGGCACGGCTCGCCGGCGGGCGGGACTAGATCGAGCGAGGCCAGGTGATAGACGATCTCGAAGCGCGGCTCGCGGCCGAGATAGTCGACCGCGGTGAGATCGACGAGCAGGTTGAACGCCAGCCCCGGATCGTCGCGCAGCCGCTGCAGGACCTCGCGCGCGCGGTCGACCGGCACGAGCACCGTCGCGTCACCGACGTGTGTATGGGAATCGACGACGTCGGCACCGACGAGCGTGCAGACCCGCGCGACGAGCTCGTCGGCCGCGCCCATCAGCGCACGTAGTCCCGGCGGATCAAGTCGAGTCGCCGCGCTACCTGCTCTTCCGTGCGCAGCAGGTCCTTCATGTGCCAGAGCATCGCGCCGCGCTCGTAGGTCGCGAGCTCGACGTCGCGACTCATCACGATCGCCTCCTCCGGGCAGGCCTCTTCGCAGAGCCCGCAGAACATGCAGCGC
>DATFUE010000667.1:0-3498 GCA_035261165.1 Myxococcota bacterium | reverse complement strand
TCTTCGCGAACTTCAGGTCGAGCGCCGCCGCGGTCTCGAGCGCGTCGGGCAGGTTCGGATCGTCGTCGACCAGATCCGTCTGGCTGCGCGCCTTGCGCGCGTCGAAGCCCCAGGCCAGCCGCGCCTGCGGCCGCAGGTTCAAGGTCATCAGCGCGTTGAGCTTGCCCGCGTGCGGAATCGTCGAGACCGGCCCGAGGATGCCGTTGGGCTCGTTCACGCACGTGCCGTTGTACGCCTTGATGCGCTCGAGATACATCTCGACCAGGTCGGTGGCGGTGATCCTGCGCTCGAGAATCGCCTCCTGGATCTCCGAGATGGTCGCCTCTTCGACCTCGAACCTGCCCCATTTGCCGTGCGCCCGGGCGTCGGACGCGAGGACCGCGAAACACAGAGCGAGCGAGAGCAGCCGAATCATGATCTCATTCCCCTTCCAATGAGTGAGCGAGCGAGTCAGGTGCCGCGCTGCGGAGACGCAACTTCATTGCGAAGTCCTCGCGTCCCTCGGTGCCGATGCGCAGCGTTTCGCTCTTCAGCAATGCGCGTGCCGGAGCGCGCGCTCCCGAGCGGTGCGGATCCGTGCCGCCGCTCGCCGGCGCCGCGACACGAAGGGTCGCCAGCGATCGCGGCGAGTTACTCGCCGCGCTGCGCGCGGAGTCACTCGGGGGAGGCGAAGAGGTCGGTCCAGCGCCGGCGCCCGGCGTCGCCGCTGCGCTGCCGCATTCGTGGGCGCGCGTGCCGCGTCTGCGCGCAGCGACGTTCAGCGACGAGCAGGCGCCTCAGCTGCACAGCTTCGCTGTCGCCACCGAGCCCACGTCGCGGATGCGCATGCCGGGCGCGTTCTCGGGCTTGGGTGTGCCGACCCAATCGAGCTGGAGCACGATCGACTGATCCTGCTTGCAGGAAAGACCCGACGCGTGCCGCTGGCACAGCACCACGACCTCCTGGGGCGCGTCGCTGATGACGCCCGCCGCCGCGCGACACGCGAAGCCCTCGCGCTCGGCGCGCGCCATCGCGGCTTGCGCCGTCACACCGCTGAACTGAAGCCCGGCGACGTAGCGCTTGTACGCTTCGTCGGACTCGAACTGCTCCATGCGCAGCGACGCGCAGGCCGACGCGAGCGCGGCGACGAGCGCCGGGACCAGCCAAGCCGTGTCTCGAAGCTTCACGCGCGGAATTCTGACACGGGCCCCGGGATCTCTTACGATGGTCGGACCATGACGCTCGAAATCGATCTCTTCTGGTCCTTCCGCAGCCCGTACTCGTACCTGGCGACGCCGCGTCTCGTCGGGCTCGCGCGGCGCTACGACCTCGACGTCCACGTGCGCCCGGTGCTGCCGATCGCGGTCCGCATCGACGGCTTCTTCGACCGCGTGAACCCGCTCTGGCCGCCCTACTTGTTCCGCGACACGTTCCGCATCGCCGAGTCACTCGGGCTGCCGTTCGCCTGGCCCAGCCCCGACCCGATCGTGCAGGATCTCGCCACTCGCAAAGTCGCCGCCGAGCAGCCCTACATCTACCGCCTCACGCGCCTGGGCACGCTCGCCGCGGAGCGCGGCCTCGGCCTCGCGTTCCTCGACGAGCTCTCGCGCGTGATCTTCGGCGGGGTCTCCGGCTGGAATCAGGGCGGCCACCTGGCCGACGCCGCCAAGCGCGCGGGCTGCGACCTCGAGGAGATGGACGCGCTCGTGCTGCGCGAGGCCGCGCGCCTCGACGCGGTGATCGAGGAGAACCAGAGCGCGCTCACGAAGGCCGGCCACTGGGGCGTGCCCACGCTCGCGTTCAAGGGCGAGCCGTTCTTCGGGCAGGATCGCATCGAGCTCATGGTATGGCGCCTGAAGCAACACGGACTGAAGGAGCGCGCGACGTGACCCGAGCGATGCGCAGCGCGTGCGTCGCGTTGCTCGCGCTCGGCGCGGCGTCGGCCGTCAAGGAGTCTCCGCCGCTCCCGCCCGAGAAGATGCCGATCGCGATCCACGACGCCGTCAGCGCCGCGGATCGACCCGACGCCGACAAGGCGCTCGACGCCGGCCGCAGGCCCGAACAGATGCTCGCGTTCTTCGCCGTCGCGCCCGGGATGACGGTCGCGGACTTGTACGCGGGCGGCGGCTACACCACCGAGCTGCTCTCCCGCGTCGTCGGCCCGAAGGGCAAGGTCTACTCGCAGGAGCCGATCTTCCCGCCCGAGATGAAGTCGATCGAAGACGCCTGGACCGCGCGCCTCGCGCGCCCCGTGCTCGCGAACGTCGTCGGCGTCCACAAGAACCTGAGCGACGACTTCCTGCCCGCCACCGCCGGCTCGCTCAACCTGGTCGTGATCAACATGAACTACCACGACCTCGTGCTCCAGAACCTCGACCGCGACAAAGTGAACGCCGCCGTCTTCCGCGCGCTCCGCAAGGGCGGCATCTACGGCATCGTCGACCACAGCGCGAAGCCCGGCAGCGGACCCGAGTCACTCCAGCTCCACCGCATCGACGAAGCGTTCCTGACCCAGGAAGTCGAGAAGGCCGGCTTCAAGCTCGAAGCCGCCTCGAGCGCGCTGCGCAACCCGAACGACGACCGGACCTGGAGCACCTCGCCCCGCGTCGCCGGCGAGAAGCGCGGCACGAGCGACCGCTTCATGCTGAAGTTCGTGAAGCCGTAGATCAGTGGTGCGCAATCGAGACGAGAGTCGCGACCTCGCCCGCCGTGGACTCCGAGCGCACGAAGCCGATCCCCTTGGCGTACCACCTCTTCTCGCCGCCCGGCTCCAGCAGCGACCACTCCTCCGTGCGCACGCAGTCGTTGAACGTACCCGCGGGCACCGTGACGGACTCCCCTAGCGCCTTGATCTGAGCCATGTCCTCCGCCACGCCGAGGCTGTATTCCTGGCGAAAGGGCTGATCGGGCTTCGGATTCGCCGGCATGAGGATGCCCGGCTGCGCCCCGTCGACGCCGGCCTCCCACGAGCCCTGCGTGCTGACGGCGCCGCCCGGGCTGGTCTCCTCGGTCGCTTCGCCGAATGACCAGACGGTTCCCTGCTCGTCCTGCGCGACCCAGTGCTCGGTCACTTCCGCCACGCCGCCGCGCCTAAGCACCACGTCGCGGACGGTCAGGCACGGAACGCCCATGATCGTCCTGGTCTCGTGAGTCACCGTGATCTCGTTCTCGCTCGTCTCGCCCAGGGCAGTCTCGACGTACCTGTAAGTCGTCCCCGGAACCAACGGGTAGTACGGGTTGTCGACCGTCGCCTTGAAGCTCACAGGGTCGATCTTCGGGTGGTAGTCGGCAGCGCGCAGACCGAGTGCGACGCAGCCGAGCGCGGCCGTCAGCGCCAGGCCCCCAAGGGAAGTCACGACTCGGAACGCCGGGCGCATCTGCGCTCTCCCTCCCGGTTCAGATGAGCGACTAGACATCCGTGTTCGACCGAAAGCCAACGAGCTCTTCGCTCGAGCCCTCGAGTTCGACACACGCCGGTGACCGACCCGTCACTGGTCCAGCGTAGCGTCCGCGCACAAC
>DATFUE010000666.1:0-2152 GCA_035261165.1 Myxococcota bacterium | reverse complement strand
ACGCCGACGCCCTCGCGCTTCCGCATCGAGTTCCGCCTGGCGAGTGCGAACGGCGAGCATCATTGGGTGATCGGAACCGGCGCGCCGCGCTTCGGCAAGAGCGGCGAGTTTCTCGGCTACGTCGGCTCCGTGCTCGACATCGACAAGGAGAAGCTCGGCGAGGAAGCGCTGCGCCAAAGCGTCCAGATCTACCGCGCGCTCGGTGAGTCGATCGACTACGGCGTGTGGATGTGCGACCCGAGCGGCCGGAACGTGTACGCGAGTGACGCGTTCCTGCGGCTGGTCGGCTTGAGTCAGGAAGAATACTCGAGCTTCGGCTGGGCGTCGGTGCTCCATCCCGACGACGTCGAGAGAACCGCGGCGTTCTGGCGCGAGTGCCTGCGCAGCGGCCAGCAATGGGACATCGAGCACCGCTTCCGCGGCGTCGACGGCGCGTGGCATCCGATCCTGGCGCGCGGCGTGCCCGTGAAGAACGAGCGCGGCGAGACGACGGCCTGGGCCGGCATCAACCTCGACATCAGCCGCCTGAAGCAGGTCGAGGACGAGCTGCGCGAGGGCGACCGCCGCAAGGACGAGTTTCTCGCCACGCTCGCGCACGAGCTGCGCAACCCGCTTGCGCCGATCCGCAACTCACTGCACGTGCTGCGGCTCGCGGGCAGCGGGCCCGACACGGGTCGCGTGCACGAGATGATCGACCGGCAGGTGAATCACCTGATCCGGCTCGTCGACGACCTGCTCGAGGTCGCGCGCATCACGAGCGGCAAGATCGACCTGCGCCGCGAGCGCGTCGATCTCGTCGACGTGGCGCGCGCCGCGATCGAGACGGGTCGCCCGGCGATCGAGGGCGCGCGGCACCGGCTCGAGGTGTCGCTGCCGGCGGAGCCGCTCGTGCTCGAGGCGGACGCGGTGCGCCTCGCACAGGTGCTCTCGAACCTGCTGAACAACGCGGCGAAGTACACGGAAGCGAGCGGCACGATCTGGGTGCGCGCGGAGCGCCAGGGCCGCTGGGCGACCTTGTCGGTGCGCGACACGGGCGTCGGCATCCCGCCCGCGATGCTGCCCCGGGTCTTCGACCTGTTCACGCAGGTCGACCGCACGCTCGGCCGTTCCCAGGGCGGGCTCGGCATCGGGCTCGCACTCGTGAAGCGTCTGGTCGAGATGCACGGCGGCAGCGTCGAGGTGCAGAGCTCCGGCTGGGGCGCGGGCAGCGAGTTCACGGTGCGCTTGCCGCTCGCGACGCCGCGCGCCGTGGAGCCGGTGTCCGAGACGCGGCCCGATGAGTCACTTCCGGGCTCCGCCGCGAGGCGGCGCCTTCTCGTCGTCGACGACAATCGCGACGCCGCCGACAGTCTCGCGCTGTTGCTGCGCCTGCATGGCGTCGAGGTGCTGGTCGCGTACGACGGGGCATCGGCCCTGGAGAAGGTGCGCGCGTTCCGTCCCGAGATCGCGCTGCTCGATCTCGGCATGCCCGGGCTGGACGGCTTCCAGGTCGCCTCGCGCATCCGCAAGGAGCGCGACCTTGACGGCGTCGTGCTCGTCGCACTCACCGGTTGGGGGCAGCCCGAGCACCGCCGGCAGAGCTCCGAGGCGGGCTTCGACCACCATCTCGTAAAGCCGGTAGAGCTCGGCGACCTCCGACAGCTCGTCGCGCTGCGCCCGAGGGGCCGCTAGCTCCTCGTTTGGCATTCGCGATGCACCGAGTCAGGGGCGTCGGAGCGAGCGCTCGGACACGCGTGTCTCGCAGTACGGCGGCGCGCGACTTCTACAAAGCACGGAGGTGCACGATGGCGAGATACGGCGCCAAGGCCGCGCAGAAGGTCCAGCGGGCGATGCACGAGATGAAGGCAGGGAAGCTTCGCTCGGGCCGCTCGCGCAAGAAGGTCACGAGCCGCAAGCAAGCGATCGCGATCGGCTTGTCCGAAGCGCGCCGCGCGGGCGGGAAGGTGCCGAGCCGGCGGCGGAAGTCGCGCTGACGGAAAGGCCCGGCCGATTTCGCGGCCGGGCCCTTCGGGGTCTGCGAGTCAGTCGCCGGATCGACTACATGTCGAAGTACAGCTCGAACTCGTGCGGGTGCGGGCGGAGCGCCACCGGCGCGATTTCGGCCTCGCGCTTGTAGTCGATCCATGCCTCGATCGCGTCCATGGTGAACACG
>DATFUE010000665.1:0-6155 GCA_035261165.1 Myxococcota bacterium | reverse complement strand
CGTACCGCGCCTGGGGCTACCCCTGGGTGCCGGGCCTGTACGTGGTCGCGAATGCGGCCGTCGCGTTCGCCATGCTGCGCGGAAACCCGCGCGAGTCACTCGTCTGTCTGCTGGTGATCGCGAGCGCCGTCCCGTTCTGGTTCCTGTTCGCTCGCGGGCGTTCGCCCTGAGTGCGACGGTCAGGCGGCGAACCGATCGCCGCCTTGCCGACGTGAACCGAGCCGTCGCTGAGCAAGTAGACCGGGTCGTCGAACGCCGACCGAGTTCATGAATCAGTTCCTGGCGATGCTACGGCGGCTCGAATCACTGGATCCAGTCGACGGCGGGCGGACGCGATGTCATGCTGCGGCTCCATCAGAGGGAGGGGTGCTCATGCGCCGCGCCATCATCGGGTCGTTCGTCGCGTTCGGCCTTCTGCTTGCGTTCGACGGAACCGCGCAGACCGAGAAGTGGAACCAGGCAAAGGTCACGGCCCTCGCCGGCGAGCTCTCGAACGCGGTGTCCGGCCTGCGCAATTCGCTCATGAACAGCGACCAGTGGCAGAACTGGTCGGCCGGGAACGACACCCTCTGGGGCGTGAGCGAAGATCTGCGCATCATCGAGTTCGAGGCGATGAGCATGAACGCCGACCTCGCGAAGGGCGCGGGCATGAAGCAGACGCTGCCCGCGTATACGCACCTGCAGCAGGTCCACCGCGAGCTCGCGCAATACAACGGACAGATGGACATCGGCGCATTTCTCGCGCCTCCGCTCGCCAAAGCCAAGGCCGTGCTCGCCCAGCTCGCCGCGTACTACCCGGCGCAGCCGAAGCTGACTCAGTAGCGCGTTCGGTGCCGGGATCGCGTCGTCGACTTGTTGCCGCAGCTTCTCGCCCGCGGGTCACCAGGTCTGGTTCGAGGCCGTGCGCGAGCCGGTGCGTGAGCTACTCGCCGCGCAGCCTCTCGGCGCAGTCGACGACGGCCGTTAGTGCATGAAGCCGAGCACAGCGCCCCAGAACTGATCCGCAGTGCCGCGCATGAGCGCGGGGTCGGCGAGAAAATCGGAGTGTCCCGGGGTGTCGGTGATCACCAGCCGCGAGGCCGGCTGCGCCGCGTGATTGGACTCCGCCATCGCGATCGGGAAACGCCCGTCGCTGCGGCTGTGCACGATCAAGAGCGGGGCAGTCACCGCGGCCAGCGCGCGGCCGTTGTCGTATTCGTCGGGCACCATCCACGCCAGCACCGCCGGCAAGTCGCCCGAAGCCAGCGCCACCTCCCGGATCGACGACCAGGCGCTGGCCAGGATCACTCCTCGGCTGGCGACGGGGTGATCTCGCAGGTAGTCCAGCATCACGGCCGCGCCCATCGAGTAGCCGAGCAGATAGCGCGGCCGGTCTCCAGCGCGCTGATCGAAGGCGGCGACCGCTGCCCCCGAGTCTTGGCGGAGACACTCCACGCTCGGTTTGCCGGTGCTGTCGCCGTGCCCGGAGTAGTCGAACACCAGGACCGACAGACCGACGTCATGGAGGCGCTTGATCGCATGCGTCCAATCGGACAGGGCTTCGTTCTGTCCGTGCCACACCAACACCGCGGCGCGGGCTTCGTCGCCCGGCACCCACCAGGCCGCGAGACTGCGATCACCCGACGCGATCGAGATCGCCTCGTACGCGACGCCCTGGTCCGAAGGCCGTTGCGGCCCGAGGGGCTTGGTGATGAACGTGCCGGCCTCGAAGCGCGTGTAACCACCGTGCCTTAGCAGAACAACGACCGCGACCGACACCGCGATCAAGCCGATCGACACCCAAAGGGCCCAACGCGGGCGCCGGTCAATCGGTGGGCCGCTCGTCGATGGATTCACAGCGCTGTCTCCGCACCCGCGGTTTCTCGCGACACAGTAGCCGTTCGCGCCCCCTGCTACCCTGCGGACGATGACGATCGGCAAATTGGTCGTAGTTACCGGGCCAGCTGCCGTCGGAAAATCGACGATCGGAAGGCGGCTGCAGTCGGAGCTCGTACGCAATGGCGAGCTGTGCCTCGCGGTCGAGCTCGACATTTTTGCCCGCGCCCTGTCGCGTGACTGGATCTCCATGGGCGACCATCGGGGGCGGTACGCCGAGCGCGGATTCGTCTACTCGCGCGCCGGAGACGGGAGCATCGAGCTCACGCTCGGAGCTGATGGACGCCGCGTTCTCGCGGCATTCCACCGTTCCGTGGCGGCCATCGTGAAGTCTGGCGTGAGCGTCGTATGCGAGACGATCCTCTACGATGACGAGGATTGGAGCGATTGGTCTTCGGCTCTAACCGGCATCTCCGCTTGCTGCGTGAAGCTGAGTGCTCCGGTTGCGATCCTGGAAGGCCGCGAACAGGCCGACCGATCGCGGGCATTTCAGGGCCTTGCGCGAGGGATGAGCGCTCGACGGCCGGTCGGCAAGTACGACGTGGAAGCCGATACGGCTGCCGACAGTGCCAGCGGGATCGTCCAGCGCATCATCCACTCGCTGCACCCGATGTGAGACGATGCGCGGATGAGCATGCCTGGAACGTTCGACAACCGAGTGACTCGCCTGCTGGGCGTCGAGATACCGGTGGTGCAGGCGCCGATGGGTTGGGTCGCCCGCTCGCAGCTCGCCTCCGCGGTGTCGAACGCCGGCGCGATGGGGATCATCGAGACCTCGTCCGGCGAGCTCGACGCGATTCGCGACGAGGTGCGCAAGATGCGGAGCCTCACGACGAAGCCCTTCGGCGTGAACATCGCCCAGGCGTTCGTGCGCGATCCGAACATCGTGCGCTTCGTGATCGACCAGGGCGTGAAATTCGTGACCACCTCGGCGGGCAGCCCGGAGCGCTACACGAGTGAGCTGAAGAAGGGCGGACTCACCGTGTTTCACGTCGTTCCGAGCTTGAAGGCGGCCCTGAAGGCGGTTGCGTGCGGGGTCGACGGCCTGGTCGTCGAAGGCGGCGAGGGCGGCGGCTTCAAGAATCCGCGAGAGGTCGCCACGATGGTGCTGCTGCCGCTCGTGCGCTCGCGAGTCGACGTGCCGATCATCGCGGCGGGCGGCTTCGTCGACGGCGCCAGCATGGCCGCCGCCTTCGCGCTGGGCGCCGAGGGCGTTCAGCTCGGCACGCGCATGGTGTCCGCGAGTGAGTCGCCGGTTCACCAGAATTGGAAGGACGCCATCGTCCGCGCCGAGGAAACCGACACCGTGTTCCTCAACCGGTTCCACTCGCCTGCGCTGCGCGCGCTGCGCACCGACCGCAGCACCCGCCTCGAGCGGGAGCTCGACACGAACGCGTTCGCTCAGTTCGGCTCCGCGAAGGACCTGTATTTCGGCGGCGACATGGAAGCCGCGATCGCACTCACCGGACAGGTCTGCGGGCGCATCGACAGCGTGAAGCCCGTGCGCCAGATCGTCGAGGAGATTCGCGCGGAGTTCTTCGCGACCGTCGAGGAGCTGCACCGCCGGTACGCGCCGTCGTAGTCGGGGTGCTACGATGGGCTCGATGGCCTGCTGCGCGTTCGCGCTCCTCATTCTTGGCCAGATGGCCGCGGGATTCGCGGCTTTCCGGCGCGCGGTGCCGTTCGGTTTGCTCGGGCGGCCCTCGTTCGAGCTCGCGCCGAACCCGGCGGCGGCTTGGCGGCTCGGGGCGGCGGCGCTCGCGCTCGAGGCGCCCGCAGCTCGCTGGCGCACGACCGGTCGGGTGCTCGCCTTTGCCGGATTGCTCGAGCTGGCGCTCCTCGGCGGGGGCGCGCTCTGGGCGCTGCAGGGCCCGCAGCCGTCGGCGTCCGACACGACTTGGTGTTCGACGGTGATCCCATGACGACGATGGACCACCCGTTCTCCGCCGGGCTCGCCGCGCACGGCAAGGGCCCGGTCACGGCCGCGCGCCAGCGGCGCACGGCGCTCGTCTACACCGTCATGTGTCTGGTCGGCTTCGCGCCGGTGCTCGCGGGTGCGCCGGCGGGCTGGCAGGCGGCGGGGCTCGGGCTGTGGCTGCCGGGTGCGGGCTTCGTGGCGGTCGGTGGACTTGCCGCACTCCTCTTTCCACTGACGCTCGCCCTCTTCGGCGTGACACTCATCGCCTGGTTCTGGGCAGGCGTGGTGGTCGCGCCGATCACTGTGTGGCTCGGCAGCGCATTGCTCGCCGGAGGAATGACGGGTGACTCGATCGCGCCCAGCGCGCCGTTTCTGGTGCCGGCGTTCGCGCTGGGCGCGCTGAGTTGGTCCCGCGTGCGCACGAACCGCAGGCGCGTCGAGGGTCGCGCGCGCTTCGAGGCGCGCGCGGCGTTCGTGCCCGCGTCGTGGGCCGAGGTTCGGGAGCGCACGGCCAGGCGCGCGAATCCGGCCGAGCGCGAGCTCAGCCGCGAGCAGGTGGAGTTCGTGCGCTACGCGCTCGATCGCGGGCTGCAGCCGGCGGACCGCTGGGACGGCTTCGACATCATCGATCAGTTCCAGCCGGCGGCGCTCCGCTACCAGATCAATCATCTGGGCTTCGCGCTCGCGCTCTATCAATGTCACTACGCGCCGAGCTTCACCGGGTATCTCGCGGAAGCGCAGCGCAACCTGATCGAGCGCTATCTCCAGCGCCGCGTGTGGAGCTACTGGGTCTGGGAGTCGTGCTGGGGTCACCTGAACTTCACGGACTTCGATCCGGTCGCGCGCGACAACATCATGCTCACCGGCTGGTTCGGCATGCAGGTGGGTCAATACATGGTCTCGTCGGGCGATCGCCGCTACGCGGAGCCGGGCAGCTTGACCTTCCGCTTGAACGAGCGCACGGCGTACGTGCACGACGCGCACACGATCGCCGAGTCGGTCGCGAAGGGCTTCGAGCGCTCCGACTTCTGTCTCTTCCCGTGCGAGCCGAACTGGATCTACCCGGTCTGCAATCACTACGGCATGACCTGCCTCGCGGCGCACGACAGGGCGTTCGGCACGACGTACGTGGCGGATCACTTGCCGCACTGGCAGGAGATGCTCGACCGCGAGTTCACCGACGACAGCGGGAGCTACATCGGCCTGCGCTCGCAGCACACCGGCATCGAGGCGCCCTTCCCCGCCGGCGAGGCGGGCTTCGCCTGGTTCGCGAACTGCTTCGCGCCCGAGCGCGCGCGGCGGCTGTGGGCGGTGGCTCGCGAAGAGCTGCGGCCGGCTCTGATCCCGGACCAGAGCGGCGGCAAGCGCCTCGCGCTCCCGGGCCGCGGCATCGACTTCGGGCGCTATCGCTTCGGTCACGTGCACGACTTCGCGACGATCCTGTTGTGCGCGCGCGAGTTCGGCGAGGACGACATTGCCAGCGGCGCGGAGCGCGCGCTCGACCTCGACTGCGGGCTCGCGACGGACGGCGGCGTGCGCCGCTACTCGGTCGGCTCGAACCTCGCCAACGCCCTCGCACTGCAGGGGTCACTCTGCCGCACCGGTGACTTCCGCGCTTCGGTCGTGGACGGGCCTCCGAAGTCGGTGTTCGAGGGGCCGCGGCTCGCGGAGGCGCGCTACCCGGACGTGCTCGTGGCGAAGGCGTTCAGCGATGGCGAGTCACTCGAGCTCGTGCTGTACCCGGGCGGCGCCACGGGGGTGCAGACCCTGCGCATCGAGAAACTGCGCCCGGGGCGGCGCTACGCAGCGCAGGGCCGGGAGCTCAGCGCGGATGCAAGCGGCAACGCGACGCTCGAGGTCGAGCTCTCCGGGCGGACCCCGCTCCGCATCGCGCCGCGCGCCTAGCTTCGCGACCCGCGCCTATGGCTTCTCGCTTCGCGCCGCTCCGGGATCCGAACTTCGCGCGCGTGTTTGCGGCGCGCCTGATCTCCGCCTTCGGCACGCCGATGGCGCCCGTGGCGTTGCCGTTCGCCGTGCTCGAGGACCTGCACGGCTCGGCCCGCGACGTCGGGCTCGTGATCGCGGCCGCGGCCGGCGCGCAGGTCGTGTTCCAGATCTTCGCGGGGGCCCTCGCAGACCGCGGCTCGCGGCGCGCGCAGATGGTGACGGGCGACCTGTCTGCCGCGGCCGCGCAGGCGGCCATCGCGCTGTTGCTCGCGCTGCGCCTGGCGTCGGTGCCCGCGCTCATCCTGCTCGAGGTGGTGATGGGCACGGCCCTCGCGCTCCAGCACCCGGCAGCGGTCGGGCTCGTGCCGCTCGTCGTGGAGCGCGAGCGACTCCAGTCCGCGAACGCGCTCCTGGC
>DATFUE010000664.1:0-5028 GCA_035261165.1 Myxococcota bacterium | reverse complement strand
CGCCGAGATCCCGATGCCCGAGCTCCCGCCGCTCTCGCCGAGTGATCCCTCCCCGGCCCAGGCCGTCACCGCCGTAGATCTCGAGGAGAAGGAGGCGCCGCCCGAGGACACCCCGCGAGCGCCGATCCCCGAGGGCGAGGGCCCGGCTGGCCCGGGCGTGTTCATCGAGGCGACTGCGCGGGTGCTCGGGCGCAGCGAGGCGGAGATCCGCGCGCGTGTCGCGCCGGCGCTGTCGGTGTATCTGCGCGCGCTGACCTCGGGGACGTTCGCGAATGGGAGGCCCGGGGATGACGGCACCTGGGTGTTTCGCGGCGCATCGCGCGAGGAGCAGAGCTTCGCCAGCCTGCCCGACCGCGAGCGCGCGCTCGTCTGTCTCGCCATGCAGCTCGCGCTGCTCGAGGCGCTCGCCGGCGAGCGCCGGGTGCCGCTGCTCGTCGGGCCGGACCTGCCGATCCGCAGCGATTCCGAAGCGCGGGCGCTCGCGCGCGCCCTGAAGCGCCTTTCCGCGGTCGTGCAGGTCGTGCACGCCTGCAACGGCGAGGGTCCCTTCGGCGAGCACGCGGGAAAGTCACTGGCGCTCTAGCCGCGCCAGCTACCAAGCGGTGAAGGCGTCACGGAAATGCGTCAGCCGCGGCGGATCGCCAGCGGCGTCGACGGCGATCACGTCGAAGCGGATGCGCGGCGCGCGCGGCAGGTCTCCGCGCGCGAGCAGCTCGCTGGCGGCGGCGATGATCCGTTGGCGCTTGCGGGCGTCGACGGACTCCGCGCCGCTGCCGAAGCGCGCGCTGCTGCGCAGGCGCACCTCGACGAAGACGAGCGCGCTCCGGTCGAGCGCGACCAGGTCCAGCTCCGCGTGCCGCAGGTGCACGTTGCGCGCCAGGATGCGGAAGCCGGCGCGCACGAGATACTCCTCGGCCAGCGCCTCGCCATATCTTCCGAGCGCACGTGTATCGCGCTTCATGTCGCCGCCTCGCAGCTGGGGTGAGGCGCGATGAGCGAAGGCACGTTAGGCGACGCGCGCGGAACCGTCTACGTCGTCGCGACGCCGATCGGCAACCTCGACGACCTGTCGCCGCGCGCGGCGCGGGTGCTGCGCGAGGTCGAGGTGATCGCCTGCGAGGACACGCGCCACACCGCGATTTTGTGCCAGCGCTTCGAGATCGCGACGCCCCGTGTCTCGCTGCATGCGCACAACGAGGCGCGGCGCGTGCCGGAGCTCCTGGCGCGACTCGCGCGCGGCGCCGCGGTCGCGCTGGTCTCCGACGCCGGGACGCCGCTGATCTCGGACCCCGGCGAGCGCTTCGTGCGCGCCGCGCTCGACGCGGCCGCCAGCGTCGTGCCGCTGCCCGGCCCGTCGGCGCTGCTCGCGGCGCTCGTTGTCAGCGGCTTCCCGACGCGGCCGTTCGCGTTCGCGGGCTTCCTGCCGCGCAAGGGCGCGGAGCGCGCGCGCGAGCTGGCCGCGCTCGCCGCGTTCCCGGGCGCGCTCGTGCTCTACGAGGCGCCGAACCGCGCCGCGAAGACGCTCGTCGAGCTGCGCGCCGTCCTCGGCCCGCGGCGCGTCGCCCTCGCGCGCGAGCTCACCAAGCGCCACGAGGCGATCCTGCGCGGCGTGCTCGGCGAGCTGGAGCTCGACGAGCTGCGCGGCGAGCTGACGATCGTGATCGAAGGCCCGGGCGAGTTGGCCGCGAGTGACTCGCCGTCCGCGCACGAGCTCGACGCCGAGCTGGCGCGGCTCCTGGCCGGCGGGCGCTCCACGCGCGACGCCGCGCGCGAGCTCGCGGCGCGCTTCGGTCTCTCGCGGCGCGACGCCTACGCGCTGGCGCTGGCGCGCGGCTCGGCGGACGGCGCCGACTAGGGCGCTTCGCCCGCGACCAGGCGCGCCGCCTGCGCCTCGTCGATCACGCGCACTTCCAGCTCGCGCGCCCTCTCGAGCTTCGAGCCCGCGTTCTCACCGGCGAGCAGGAAGTCGGTCTTCTTCGAGACCGAGCCAGTCACTTTCGCGCCCGCGGCTTCGAGCCGCGACTTCCAGCTCGAGCGCGGCTCGGCGAGCGTGCCGCTGATGACGAACGTCTTGCCGGCGAGCGCCTCGCTGCGCGCGTGCTCGACCGCGGGCCCGCTCTCCAGGCGCAGCAAAGCGCGCAGGCGCGCTAGCTCGTCGCGATTCACCGGGTCGTCGAGCCAGTCGCGCACCGCGCGCGCGATCGTCGGGCCGATCTCGTCGACGGCCTCGAGCTCCTCGACCGGCGCCGCGAGCAGCCGATCGAGGTCCGGGAACGCGCGCGCGAGGACCGCGGCGCCGTGCTCGCCGACGTGGCGGATTCCGAGTGCGTACAGGAAGCGCGCGAGTGACACGCTCTTCGCCCGCTCGAGCGCGTCGACGAGATTCTGCGCCGACTTCTCGCCCAGGCGGTCGAGCGCGGCGAGCTCCGCGGCGCCGAGCGTGAACAGGTCCGATGGCCGGCGGACGCGCTTCACCGCGATCAGCTGATCGATGCGCTGCTCGCCGAGCCCCTCGACGTCGAGCGCGTTGCGGCTCGCGAAGTGGCGCAGCACCTCGCGCACCTGCACGGGACACTCGGGATTCGGGCAGCGCAGCGCGACCTCGCCCTCCGCGCGCACCGCCGCGCTGCCGCACACCGGGCAGTGCTGCGGCAGGCGAAACGGAACGCTGTCGGCCGGGCGCTTCTCGCGCACGACCTTCACGATCTTCGGAATCACGTCGCCCGCGCGCTCGACGAAGACCGTGTCGCCGACGCGCACGTCCAAGCGGTCGACCTCGTCCTGATTGTGCAGACCCGCGTGGGTCACCGTGACTCCGCCGATCTGCACGGGCTCGAGCACGGCCACGGGCGTGAGCGCGCCGGTGCGGCCGACGGAGGTCTCGATCGCCACGACGCGCGTCGTCTCCTGGCGCGGCGGGAACTTCACCGCGATCGCCCAGCGCGGCGTGCGGTTCAGCGTGCCCAGGCGCTCGCGCAGCGCGAGCTCGTCGACCTTCACGACCGTGCCGTCGATCTCGTAGGGGAGGGAGTCGCGCTCGCGCAGCAGCCGCTCGTGAAACGCCCGAACGGTCTCGATCGGCCCTTGGGCGATCGTGGCCAGATCGACGCGGAAGCCGAGCGCGCGCAGCCGGCCCAGCAGCTCGAAGTGACTCCGCACGCCCAGCTCCGCTTCGCCCAGGCCGACGCCGTAGACGAACAGCTCGAGCGGACGCGCGGCGGCGATCTTCGGGTCGAGCTGGCGCAGTGTTCCCGCCGTCGAGTTGCGCGGGTTGGCGAACAGCTCGAGCCCTTCCGCGCTGCGCTCCTGATTCAGCTTCGCGAACGCGGCGCGGCGCATGAGTACTTCGCCGCGCACCTCGAGGATGTCGGGGATGGCTTCGCCCGAGAGCTTCAGCGGCAGGGTCCGCACCGTGCGCAGGTTGTGCGTGACGTCCTCGCCGCGGCGGCCGTCGCCGCGAGTCGCGCCGAGCGCGAACGCGCCGCGTTCGTAGCGCAGGGTCACTGCCACGCCGTCGTACTTCGGCTCGCCGGTGTAGGCCATCGGCTCGGCGCGGCCGAGATACTTCCGCACGCGCGCGTCGAACGCGGCGAGCTCCTCGGCCGAGAGCGCGTTGTCGAGCGACAGCATCGCGACCGCATGCTCGACCGCGCGGAAGCCCGCGGCCGGCGCGCCTCCGACCCGCTGCGTGGGCGAATCGGGGGTGACCCACTCCGGGTGCGCGCCCTCGAGCGCCTGCGCCTCCCGGAACAGGCGATCGTACTCGGCGTCGGAGATCGTCGGGGAATCGAGCACGTGGTAGCGGCGCCCGTGGAGCTCGAGCTGCTCTCGCAGCTCGAGCAGGCGCGCGTGCTCCTCGCTCTTTCGGCTCGCCACGGCTGCCCGCATGATGAACAGCGGGCGAAGCTCCCGCCACCCGCACCACTCCGTGGGTAGAGAAGGTTCACTCTTGGGTAAGCTGGAGCCGAAGAGGATCTCGATGAAAGCGGACGCCACGCTGGTCTCGACCGGGGAATGGGCTGACCTGCTGGATGGCCTGGATCGGGGCGTCGTGCGGATCTCGGAGGGCCGGATTGCCGCGGCAAACGCTGCGTTCGGGCGCCTGGCCGGTCTGCCGGCCGCCGAGCTCCCGGGCCGCGGGATTGCCGAGCTCTTCGCCGACGCGGGGGACCGGCCGCTCGACGCGCTCGAGCCCGGCGACGGCTTCGCGCTGCGCGATCTCCAGGGACGCATGCGCCCGATCTCGCTGCAGCGCGTCTCCGAGGCGCTCTGGCTCGTGATCGACCGCGGGCGCGAGAGCCGCCTCGAGCGGGAGGTATGGCGGCTCGCGAGCGAGAAGCGCCCGCTGCCGGCAGCGACCCCGGACGCCCCGCTCGGCGGCGAGCAGATCGGCATGATCGAGCACGAGATCCGCACGGCGGTCACCGCGGTGCGCGGCTATCTGCGCTGGCTCGGCAGCGAGCGCGACCGCTTGCTCGAGCCGGAGCACTGGACCTTCGTGCGCGAGGCGCGCCGCGCGATCGAGCGCGTCGGCCCGCTGCTCGACAACCTGCTCGAGCTCGCGCGCAGCGGCGACCCGTTGCCGAGCGCCCGCAAGCCGATCCGCTTGCACGACGTCCTCGAGCTGGCGCTGCGCACCGCTCGACCGCTGTTCGCCGACCGCGGCCTGAAGCTCGAGTGCGAGCTGGGCGCGTCGCCCGACGCAATGCTCGGTGACGCCGACCGACTGGAGCAGGTGTTCGTGAACCTGTTCGCGAACGCCGCCGCCTTCTCACCCGAGGGCGGACGCGTGCGGGTCGTCTCCGATCTGGCCGAGCTCGAGGCTGGCCCGGTGCTCCAGATCGCGGTCAGCGACGAAGGACCGGGGGTCGCCCGCGCGGACGCCGAGCGCCTGTTCCTGCCGTTCGTGCGCGGGCCGCGCCCGCCGGGGTCGAGCTCGTCGGGGGTCGGCCTGGGACTCGCGATCTGCAGGCGCATACTCGCGGCGCACGGCGGCCACATCGAGGCGGTCCCGGAACTCGGCTACGG
>DATFUE010000663.1:0-8818 GCA_035261165.1 Myxococcota bacterium | reverse complement strand
CCGAGATACTGCATGAAGCCGAACACGCGGAACGTCTGCTGCTGCAGCACGCCCATCTCGGAGAGCTTCAGCGTCCCGAAGATCATGAACAGGCCGATGACCGTGACGCCGATCGCGACCTCGTACGAAATCATCTGCGCCGAGACGCGGATCGAGCCGAGCATTCCGTAGTTGTTGTTGCCCGCCCAGCCGGCGAGCATCGAGCCGTAGGTCGCGATCGAGCCGATCGCGAACAGATAGAGGACCCCGTAGTCGAGGTCCGCGACGACGAGCGAGAACTTCGCGCCCCACATCTCGTACGTGCCGCCGTACGGAATCACCGCGAAGCTGATCATCGCAGGAGTCACCGCGATGAACGGGCTGATCAAGTGGATGAAGCGATGCGCGCCCGCCGGCATCGTGTCTTCCTTGGTGATCATCTTGATCGCGTCGGCCAAGGGGTGGATCAGGCCGAGCGCCTTGAAGCCGAAGATCTCCGCGCGGTTCGCGCCGATGCGGTCCTGCATCAGCGCGCTCTGCTTGCGCTCGACCCAGGTCATGACCGGCGCGAACACCAGCATGATGACCGCGAAGATGAACGCCGCGACGACGACCGTGGACGTCGCCACTAGCCGGGCTCTCGCGCGGCCGCGGAAACCGCGCTCTTCCTGATCTCGTCGAGCGCCTCGCGCTCGGAGAGGGCCTCGAACGCGGGCTCCACGACCGGGTCGAAGCGCTGCACGATGCCGTCGCCGTTGGTGAAGTGACCGAGCTTCTCGAGGAAAGTGCGCGCGGGAATCACCACGTCCGCGCGAGCGGAGAGCGCCGACTCGTGCGAGTCGATCAACACCACGCGGCGCACGTCGGCGAACGCCGCCGCGTGCGTTGTGTGGCCGAGCACGAACGCCAGATCCGCGTGACCCAGCGAGTCATTCGTCTCGGTCATGCCGAGCGCGCGGCAGCCATTGGCGTTCGGCGCCTTCTCGGCCTCCACCAGGATCTCGTCCGACTCGCCGCGCGGCACCGCGAAGCGCGCCGGGCCCGCGCCCAGCTCGGCGAGGAAATCGCGGAACGCCTCGAGCTCCTCGTTCGACGCGAACGGCGACGCCACCCCGACGATGCGCCCGCCCGCGGCGCGAATCTGGCGCGCGAGCTCACCCGCGCGCTGCGCCGCCGCGTACGCGGAGCTCGGCTTGCCGTCGACGCGCGCGTGCGCCAGCCGGCCCTGGCCGTTCAGCTTGTACGACATGCGGCCGTGGTCGCACATCCAGGTCTCGTTCACGGCGTCGTTCCGCCGCGGCACGAAGCGGTAGATCTTGTTGTTCGAGCGCGACGCCGAGATGTTGCAGCCGCGCGCGCACTGGTTGCAGATGCTCTCGACGTCGTCGAGGAACCAGACGCGGATCTTGAAGCGGAAGTCGCGCGTGGTGAGCGCGCCGACCGGGCAGATGTCGGCGACGTTCATCGAGTACGGGTTGTCGAGCGGCTTGCCGGGGAACGTCTCGAGCAGTGACTCGTCGCCGCGCCCGAACACGCCGAGCTCGCCGGTCTTCGGGACTTCCTGGCAGAAGCGCACGCAGCGGCGGCACAGGATGCAGCGCTCCTGATCGAACACGATCGTCGGACCCAGCTCGACCGACTTCTTCGCGGGCCGGCGCGGCTCCTTGGTGCGCGCGCCCGCGACGCCGTAGTCGAAGGCGTAGTCCTGAAGCTTGCACTCACCCGCCTGGTCGCAGATCGGACAGTCGAGCGGGTGATTGATGAGCAACAGCTCCATCACGCCGCGGCGCGCCTTCGCCACGCGCTCGTTCGCCGTGTGCACCTTCATGCCGTCGGTGACCGGCGTGTTGCACGCGATCTGGAGCTTCGGCATGCCCTCGACTTCGACCTGACAGAGTCGGCACGAGCCGTCGATCGAGAGCTTCGGGTGCCAGCAGTAGTGCGGGATGTCGACGCCGGCCATGAGCAAGCCGAGATCGTCGATCGCCTGCAGGATCGTGCGGCCCTCGGCGACCTGGAACTCGCGCCCGTCGATGGTGAGTTTCGGCATGACGCTAGAGCTCGAAGCTCTCCGAGAACGGGCACTTCTTCTCGTCGATGTGCGCCTGGAAGTCGGCGCGAAAGTGTTTCAGGAGGCCCTGGATCGGCCAGGCAGCGGCGTCGGCGAAGGCGCAGATCGTCTGGCCCTCCATCAGCGACGGCACATCGTCGAGCAGCGCGAGATCCTCGGCCGTGCCGCGCCCCCGCTCGATGCGCTCGCACAGCTTGTGCACCCAGCCCGTGCCCTCGCGGCACTGCGTGCACTGACCGCAGGACTCGTCGCGGAAGAAGTAGGAAGTGACACAGGCGACGCGCACCATGCAGGTCGTCTCGTCCATCACCATCACGCCGCCGGTGCCCAGGTGCGTGCCCTTCGGCACGAGCAGCTCCTCGGCCAGGCCGACGTCGAGCTCCGACGGCGGCAGGATCGGCATCGAGAGACCGCCGGGCATGACGCCCTTCAGGCGCCGGCCGCCGCGCACGCCTCCGGCCATGCCCAGCACTTCGCGCAGCGGGGTGCCGAGCGGCAGCTCGAACAGACCTGGCCGCTCGACGTGGCCCGAGACACCGAACAGGGTCGTGCCGGGGCTCTTCTCGGTGCCGCGCTGGCGGAACCACTCGACCCCGCGCTCGAGGATGAACGGCACGTGGGCGAACGTCTCGACGTTGTTCACCGTCGTCGGCAGGCCGAAGGCGCCGTGCTGCGCCGGGAACGGCGGCTTCTTGCGCGGCTGGCCCTTCTTCCCCTCGAGTGACTCGAGCAGGCCGGTCTCCTCGCCGCAGATGTACGCGCCGGCGCCGCAGTGCACGATGATGTCGTGCTCGAAGCCCTTCTTCCCGAAGCACGCCTTGCCGAGATACTTCTTGGCCCGCAGCTCCTCGACGGCGGCCTGGAGCGCGCGGATCGACTCCCCGTACTCGCCGCGCACGTAGAGGAAGCTGCGCTTCGCGCCCATCGCCCAAGCGCCGATCAGGATGCCCTCGAGCACCTGGAACGGACCGCGCTCCATGATCATGCGGTCCTTGAACGAGCCCGGCTCCGACTCGTCGCCGTTCGCGACGATGACCTTCATGCGCTCGGCCGTCTTGGGCATGAAGCTCCATTTCAGCCCGGTCGCGAAGCCCGCGCCGCCGCGGCCGCGCAGGCCCGACGCCTTCACGAGCTCGGTCACTTCGTCGGGCGGGAGTGACAGCGCCTTCTTGATCCCCGCGAAGCCGCCGGCGTCCGCGTAGCCCTCGAGCGTGCGATACGCGTCGCTGCCGTAGTGCTCCGAGAGATAGTTCTTGACGTAGGGCTCGCTCTGCACGGCCTACTCCAGCTCGTCGACGATGCGCCGCGCGTCCGCGAATTCGACGTTCTCGTGGTAGGCGCCGTCGACGCGGAGCACGGGCGCCGTGCCGCACGACCCGAGACACTCTTCGTGGCCGAGAGTGACTCGCCCGTCCTTGGTGGTCTCGCCCGCTTGCACGCCGAGATAGGCCTCGAGGCCGCGCAACAGCGAGCGCGAGCCGCGCAGGCTGCACGGCACGTTCGTGCACACGTACACGTGGTGCCGGCCCTGCGGCACCGTGTAGAACATGTTGTAGAACGACAACACCTCGTAGACCTCGACGGGCCGTAGCTCGAACAGCCGCGCCAGCTCGCGCGTCGTGTCGGCGTCGACCCAGCCCTTCTCCGCCTGCGCGAGATAGATCGCGGGCAGGAGCGCGCCGCGCTTCGCGGGATAGCGCGCGAAGAGCGCTTCGATTTGCGCGCGCGTGTCGGGCCTCAAGCCGCTACTCCCACTCGAGTCCGCCGCGCAGCCACTCGTACGCCAGACCGACGCAGAGCACGGCGAGGAAGGGAGTCATCACGGCGAGTCCGTACCAGCCGAAGTCCTTGAACACGACGGCCCAGGGGAAGAGGAACACGACCTCGACGTCGAAGATGATGAACGACACCGCGACCATGTAGAACTTGATACTGAACCGCTGGTTGGGTGACGCCAATTGGTGTTCCCCGCACTCGAACGGCTCCTGCTTCTCGGCGAAGACGAGCTTCGGTCCGAGCAGCGTGGTGAGCACGAGCAGGGTGAGAACGGCGCCGCTGCCGAGCAGGGTGAAGAGCCCGAGACCCCAGTACTCCGCCATGCGCCCCCACCCCAAAGTGCCCGTATTTCCTCGAAAAAGGCGGGGCAAGCGTAGAAGGCACGTTCTGCGCTGTCAACCGCGCGAAGACGCTATGCTTTCGCGCGATGAGTGCGGAGAATCCGGTCCGCTGCGCGGTGCTCGGCGCGGGCAGCTTCGGGACGTGCCTCGCGATCCTGCTCGCGGAGCGCGGCTTCGCCGTCGACCTGTGGGCGCGCGACGCGCACGTGGTGGACGCGATCGCGAAGCAGCGCCGCAACCCGCGCTATCTCACCGACTTCAGCTTGCCCGCGTCGGTGCGCGCGACCGGCTCGCTCGAGGAAGCGCTCGGCGACAAGGAGCTGGTCGTCTCGGTCGTGCCGAGCCACGCGGTGCGCGAAGTCTGGCAGCGGGCGAAGGCCCTTCTGCGCTCGGACGCGCTGGTCGTGTCCGCGTCGAAGGGCATCGAGGTCGGCACCGGAAAGCTCTGCTCCGAAGTGCTCATGGAGATCCTGCCCGCTCGGTTACACGACCGGCTGTGTTTCCTGTCGGGGCCGAGCTTCGCGCGCGAGATCGCCGAGCGGCGCCCGACGGCGGTCGCGCTCGCGGCGAGCAACGAGAACTTCGCCGTCGCCGCGCAGGCGCTGATCTCGTCACCGCTGTTTCGCTGCTACACCAATTCGGACGTGATCGGCGTCGAGCTCGGCGGCGCGCTGAAGAACGTGATCGCGATCGCGATCGGCGTCGCCGACGGCATGGAGCAGGGTCTGAACTCGCGCGCGGCGCTGATCACCCGCGGGCTCGCCGAGATGACGCGCCTCGGCGTCGCCATGGGCGCCAACCCGGTGACCTTCCTCGGGCTCGCCGGCGTCGGCGATCTCGTGCTCACCTGCACCGGCGACCTGTCGCGAAATCGCCGCGTCGGACTCGAGATCGGCCGCGGCAAGAAGGTCGCGGAGGTGCTCGCGGGACTGACCCAGGTCGCCGAGGGCGTGCGCACCGCGAAGTCCGCCTACGAGCTCGCGCAAAAGCTCGGCGTCGACATGCCGATCACGACCGGCGTGTACCTGATGCTGTTCGAAGGCAAGGATCCGGTCGAGGCCGCCGTCGAGCTGCGCTCGCGCCAGCTGAAGAGCGAGACCGAGTAGCGATGGGACGAGCGACACCGCTCGGCGTCGCGTGCGCGGCGCTCGCCGCCGTCTTGCTCGCAGGCTGCGGCCCGAAGCTCGTGCGCACGCCCGTCTTCGCGAAAGACAAGCCGGGGGTGCGGGTCGAGCTGCAGCGGCGCGAGAAGGGCGGGGGCGTGGTTCCGCGCGGCTTCCAGCAGCCCGCGACGATCGCGGACGTGCGCATCGCGCACATCCTCGCGAACCTGACCTTCGACGACAAAAGCGAGAAGCGCCGCCCCGCGATCCGCTCGGCGTTCGTGTACGACCTGGCGGCCGGGGTCGCGACTGCGCTCGCGCAGGCGACGCCCGACGACGAGGTCGTGGCGGCGGCGTTCCCCGAGGACCGCAAGTTCGGGATCTTCAGCGACAATCGAGTCACGTCGTTCCGCCTGCACCTCGAGGGCGACTCGATGGAGATCGAGTTCATGGACGTCGAGGCCGAGCTCGAGAAAGACGGCGCGAAGGTCGGCTTCCAGGAGTACCAGCTGCCGTCGGAGATGCCCCTGCTGCAGCCGCTATTCGTGCTTCAGGCGAGTGAGTCGATCACCAAGCTCGGCGACCGGGGAGTCACGGTCGCCTGGCGCGACGAGATCTTCCGCCGGCCGGTGCTGCTCCAGGGCCGCGACGGGAGGCTGAAGAAGCGCACCGTGCTGATGGAGCTCCCGCCCGACAAGGAAGCCGGCACCCCGGCAGAGAGGCTCGCGCGTCCCCCGGGTCTGTCCGACGCCCAGATGAGCGCGCTCGACAAGGCCGACGCCGCGCGCGCGAGCGGCCTGCTCAAGGAAGCGGAGTACCAGCGCCAGCGCCGGCTGATCCTCGAGAACAAGCTCGACGAGTTGGGCGACGAGACGAAGCCTTGAGCGCCCGGCGGGTTCACTTCGACACCGATCCCGGGCTCGACGACTTACTCGCGCTCGCGCTCGCGTTCGCCTCGCCCGAGCTCTCGATCGAGGGAATCACGACGGTGGCCGGCAACGCGGCGCTGCCGGTCGTCACCGCGAACGCGCGCCGCTTCTGCGCGCTCGCCGGCTCGGACGTACCGCTGGGCGTCGGCGCATCCGCGCCGCTGGCGTTGACCCCGATCGACGCCTCGCACTTTCACGGCAAGGACGGCCGGCGCGGTGCGCCGCTGCCGGAGGTCGAGGACGCGAGCCTCGCGCCGGCGCGCGACGTCCTGCGACACAGTCTGGTGTCGCGCCGCGTGGAGAGCGTGATCGCGCTCGGCCCGCTCACGAACGTCGCGACCCTCGCCGCCGAGGATCGCGAGCTGTTCGCGGACGCCGAGGTGATCTGGATGGGCGGCACGCTCGGCGCCGGGAACGTGACCGCGAAGGCGGAGTACAACGCGTACGCCGACCCGCGCGCGCTGCGGCTCTTGCTCGCGTCGGGGGTGCGGCTGCGCATCGTCGGGCTCGAGGTCACGACGCGGGTCGCGCTCGACGACGCGCTGCTGCGCGCGTACGACTTCGGCGACACGGCGCGCGGGCGCATGCTGCAAGCGGTGCTGCGCGGGCTGTGCGACGCCGAGCGCAGCGTCACGGGCACGGCGCGCGCGGTGCTGCACGATCCGAGCGCGGTCGCGGTCGCGATCGCACCCGAGCTGTTCGCGTTCTCGAAGCGCGCGCTCGAGGTGTGCGACCGCGAGGGCGCGGAGCGCGGGCGGCTGCGCGCGCGCGGCGACGCGTCCGCGAGCGCGGTCGAATACGCCATGGACGTGCGTTCGGGCGACGTCGCCGGCCTGTTCCTCGAACGCGTCACGCGCTGGGCGCAGTGTCAGGCGCCGAAATGAGCGAGCGCTTCGACTTCCATACACACACCTGCGTATCGGACGGCAGCCTGACTCCGAGCGAGCTGGTGCGCCGCGCGCAGGCGAACGGAGTCACCGGCCTCGCGCTCACCGACCACGACACGGTCGCGGGATTCGCCGAGGCGCGCGCCGAGGGCGAGCTCCGCGGCGTCGAGGTGCTCGCGGGCATCGAGCTGTCGGTGAACGAAGCCGACGGCGCGCGCGCGATGCACGTACTGGGCCTGGGCATCGACCCCGAGCACGCTCCACTGGGCGCGCGGCTCGTCGAGCTGCGCGCTTCGCGCGTCGGCCGCGGCGAGCGCATCGTCGCGCACCTGCAGGCGAACGGCATCGCCATCTCGCTCGACGCCGTCTCGCGTCACGCCGCGGGCGGCGCCCTCGGCCGGCCGCACGTCGCGCGCGCATTGGTCGACCTAGGCGCGGTGCGCGACGTCGACGAGGCGTTCACGCGCTGGCTGCGCCGCGGCCGGCCCGCGTACGAGCCCAATGCGGAGCTCTCGGCGCGCGACGCGATCGAGCTGGTGCACGCCGCGGGCGGCGTGGCGGTGCTCGCGCATCCGCCGCTCTCCGGCGGCATCGACTCGCCGGGCGGACTCGTCGCGTTCGTCGAACGGCTCGTGCCGCTCGGCCTCGACGGTCTCGAGGTCTGGCACCCGAGTCACAAGCCGACCGTCATGCGCAGGCTGCGGCGCATCGCCGCGGCGCACGGCCTGCTCGAGACGGGCGGCAGCGACTTTCACGGCGCGGACCGGCCAGAGGTCGAAGTGGGCCGCGGGCGCGGGGGCAAGTTGCACATCGGCCGCGACGTGCGCGAAGCGCTCGAGCGGAAGTGGCTCGCGCTGCGAGCCGAACGAGGTTTGACCCTCTCCCGGACCGGGAGTAACCTCGGCCGCCCCGTATGAGTAGGGAGCGCGAAAAGGGCGGCCCATCGACGCGCGCCGTTCACGGCGGCGAGCGCGATACACGCGTGCGTGTCACCGATTCGCTGACCACGCCGATCGTGCAGAGCGCCGCGTTCTGGTTCCGCGACACCCAGGAGGTGATCGCCTACCAAGAGGGACGCCACCCCAGCTTCGAGTACGGGCGCTACGGCAACCCGACCACGCGCGCGGTGGAGACGAAGCTCTGCGCGCTCGAGGGCGGCGAGGACTGCGTCGTCTCGGCGTCGGGCATGAACTCGGTCACGACGATGCTGCTCGCGCTCGTGCCGCAGAACGGGCACGTCGTGACGACGCACGACTGCTACCGGCGCACGCGCCAGTTCATGCAGACGGTGCTGCCGAAGATGGGCGTGCGCTGCACGGTGATCGATCCGGCGGATCTCGCGGCGCTCGAGCGCGCGGTGGCCGGGGGCGCGAACCTGTTCTTCTCCGAGTCACCGACGAACCCCTATCTGCGCGTGGTCGACGTGCAGGGCGCCGCCGAGCGGTGTCGGGCGCGCGGAACGATCGTGGTGATCGACTCGACCCTCGCGACGCCGGTGAATCAGCAGGCGCTGGCGCTCGGCGCGGACCTGGTGCTGCACTCGGTCACGAAGTACCTCGCGGGTCACAACGACGTATTGGCCGGCGCGCTCGTCGGCAGCGAAGCGCTGATCCGTCCGATCCGCGAGCTGCACGGCGTGCTCGGCGGCGTGATCGATCCGCACGCGGCCTATCTCGTGCTGCGCGGCATGAAGACGCTGTCGCTGCGCGTCGCGCGCGCGAACGACAACGCC
>DATFUE010000662.1:0-8144 GCA_035261165.1 Myxococcota bacterium | reverse complement strand
CCGGGCCGACGCCATTCATCGCCGGCGAAGGGACGGCCTCGGCGAGGAAGCCGGCGGTCACTTGGAATGGAGGGACGGCGTTGTTTCCGCCCGGTAGGTCGGGCGGATTCGCGTCCTGTTGGAACACGACGCCGCTTCCGTTCACGATCGACGCGATCCCCAGGAGCGAGCCGTCGTCGAAGTACACCTCGCTGATCACCGATTGCTGCGTCCCGGGGTTCGAGAACTTGAAGCGAACCTGCCCCGGTCCCTCGCTGGTGATGTCGAGTTTGAGCTGGGCGGAGCCGATTGCGCAGTCACTCGCGGAACTGTTCGTGATGCAGCCGAAGCTGACGGTCGCCGCGAATGCCGGTGCTGCAACGGCGCAGAGCAGCAGCGCCACGGCAGCGTGAAGGTGGGCACGGCGCATCGACGAGTTCTCCCAAGGGCAGGTCCACACAGGATCTCACTTCCTCCGGAAGAAGTGGAGGGGATTTCACGTCACCTGACCATTCGGCTCGGATACGAAGCTCCGATGCGTGAGCGCTCGGTGTGTGGTTGAATGCGGCTGGGAGGATCGCGATGTTCGACCGTCCGCGTTTCGCAGTGTTTGCGGTGACTACGGCCGTGTTACTGCACGTCGCTTCGGGCGCCCGCGCGCTCGAGCCCGCGCCGACCGACTGGACGTCGCTCGCGGAGGTCCAGGAGATCCAGATCCTCAGCGAGAACCCCGACGCCACTCCGCGCGAGACCACGGTGTGGCTCGCGGTGGTGGACGGTCAGGGCTTCATCCGCACCGGCAACACGTCTTGGTATCCCAACCTCGAAGAGCGGCCGAACATCGGCGCGCGCGTGGCCGGACGAGAGTACGCGGTGCGCGCGGAGCTGATCGACGAGGACGAGGCGCTGCGCGACCGCGTGCTCGCCGCATTCCGCGAGAAGTACGGCTGGTCGGATCGCATGGTCGGCTGGTTCTTCCCGGGCGATCCGCACATCATCCGGCTCGCGCCGCGGGGTCTGGGGAAGGTCGCGCCCGGCTACTGACTCGGCCGATGCCCGCGCCTGTCCACCGCGAAGAGTAGAATCGCGGCATGGACCTACCGGGCAAGATCGCGGTCATCACCGGGGCGGCGAGTGGCATCGGCGCGGCGTGCGCACGAGCGTTCGCTGCGAAGGGCGCGCGCGTCGCAGTGGTCGACGTCAACGCCGACGGCGCCCGCGCGGTCGCGCGCGAGATCGGCGCTCTGGCGATTCCCTGCGACGTCGCCAAGGAAGCCGACATCGATGCGCTGGTGAGAGAGACCGAGCGCAGCCTCGGGCCGGTCGACGTCTTCTTCAGCAACGCGGGGGTCGCGACGGGCGGCGACCCACTCACCACCCCGATCGACGTCTGGCAGGCGCAGTGGCAGATCAACCTGATGAGTCACGTCTACGCGGTGCGCGCGGTCCTGCCCGGCATGCTCGAACGCGGCGGCGGCTATCTGCTGCACACGGCGTCGATGGCCGGGATCCTGACGAGTCACGGCAACCTGACGTACGCGGTCACGAAGCACGCGGTCGTCGGTCTGGCCGAGTGGCTGTCGGTCACCTACCACGACAAGGGAATTCGTGTCTCGCTGCTGGCGCCGCTCGGCGTGCGCACGCCGATGCTCGGCGACACCGACTCGGCGTTCGCGCGCAACGTCGCCGGGCCGATCAAGGAGCCCGAAGAGGTCGCCGAGATGGTGATCGCCGCGATGGCCGCCGAGCGCTTCCTGATTCTCACCGACCCGATCGCGCAGAAGTGGATGAACCACAAGAACGCCGACCTCGAGCACTGGCTGCGCGGCATGCGCCGCATGCAGAAGACGATGGAGGGCGGCGGGTGACCCGACTCTAGCCGCGCGGGCGACGCGGCACGAGGGCGGGCACGCGCTTCACGTGCTCCGCGTAGCCCGGCCGGCGCTCGTGGCTGCGCCGTTCGAGCATCGGAATGCTCGCCGCGAGGAACATCACCGTGATCGCGAGCGGGCCGATCACGCTCCAGTACCACGCGGGAGCAGCCGCCAGCGCGAACAGCCAGAGCCCCCACCAGAAGCCCATCTCGCCGAGATAGTTCGGATGCCGCGACCAGCCCCACACGCCGCGCGTGCAGATCTCGCCCGGCTGCTTCGTGCGGTTGAAGTCGCGCAGCTGCTCGTCCGCGACCGCCTCGAGCGCGATCGCGCCGCCAGTCACCGCGAACGCCAGCGCGTCGAGCGCGCCGAGCGGCCGCGCGCCGATCGCGAGCGAGGCGTAGAGCGGCAGGCAGCCGAGAAACACGATCAAGGTCGGGAAGTAGTGGATGCCGGTCAGACTCACGAGCCAGTAGGGGGCGGCCGAGCTCTCGCGCAGCAGGTCGTAGCGCCAGTCCTGGTGGTGCAGCCCGGGCCAACCGCGCGCCCAGTTCGCCGTGAGCCGGATGCCCCAAGCGAAGACGAGCAAGAGCACGAGACACTGGCGCACGAGCACCGCCGCCGAGCCGGGCAGCGCGCTCGCCCAGTACACGGCGATCATCGGCGGCGCCACGCTCCAGTAGGGGTCGTAGAGACTCGAGTTCGCGAACCCCATGCTCGCCGCGAAGACCACGAGCGTAGCCGCGCAGTCCGCGACGAACACCGTCGGGATCGGCGAGCCCGGGGGCATGATCGCCGCGGTCGCGATCGCGCCCGCCAGCGCCGCGAGGTAGGTGAGGACGACTACGCCGAACGAGCGCACCCGTTCACTATCCACGGCGAGTCACCGCGTGAGCCAGCCGTACTTCTGCGGCTTCCGGTCGGCGCGCGGGTTCAGCATGACGTTGACGATGGTCGGGACGGGGCTTGCGAGCGCGTCCGAGAGCGCCGGGCCGAGCTCCGCCGGCTTCGTGACGAAGAAGCCGCGGCCGCCGAACGCCTCCGCGATCTTGTCGTATCTCGCGCGCGGCGTGTACACCGAAACCGGTACGTTGGCCGGGTCTTCGATCTCGTCGACGCCGCCGCCGATGCCGTTGTTGTTCAGGATCACGAACGTGATCGGCAGGCGGTAGCGGCAGGCCGTCTCGAACTCCATGCCGGAGAACCCGAACGCGCTGTCGCCCTCGACGGCGACGACCTTCTTTTCGGGCTCCGCGACCGCCGCGGCGATCGCGAAGCCGAGGCCGACGCCCATCGTGCCGAAGGTGCCCGCGTCCAGGCGGTGGCGCGGGGCGAAGTTCGGCAGCACGGTGCGCCCGATGTCCATCGTGTTCGCGCCCTCGCTGCACACGATGGCGTCGCGCGGGAGCAGGTCGCGGATCTCGCGCAGAGCGCGGTAGTAGTTCATCGGCACGGAGTCGTCGGCGAACATCGCGGCGACGCTCTCCTGGTTCTTCGCGACCTCGCGGCGCAGGTCGACCCGCCAGGGGGTCTCCTGCGGGTAGCTCCACTTCGATCCCGCGAGTGAGTCGTTCAGTTGCGCGACGACGGCCTTCGCGTCGCCGACCAGGGCGACCTCCGCGGGCACGTTCCGGCCGATCTCGTCCGCGCACACGTCGAGCTGCACCAGCTTCACGCCTTTCGCGAAGCGCGGCGGCAGGCCGAAGTGCAGGATCCAGTTGAGGCGCGCGCCGAGCAACAGCACCGCGTCGGCATTCTGCAGCGCGAAGCTGCGCGCGGGTGCGACCGAGAGCGGATCGTCGTCGGGCACGACGCCCTTGCCCATGGGCGTGGCGAGGAACGGCAGGTGAGTGCGGCGCACGAATTCGCGCACCTCGTTCTCCGCCCGCGCCCAGGCCGCGCCCTTGCCCACGATGACGAGCGGGCGCTCCGCGGCTCGGAGCACTTCGAGCGCGCGCTCGACCGCGTTCGGGTCCGCCTGCGCGCGCGCCGGCTCGGGCGTGCGCGCGGCCCAGCCGACCTTCTGCTCCTCGCGCTTCCCGACGATCTGATCGTTGGGCAGATCGAGATACACCGCGCCGGGCCGGCCGCTGAGCGACGCGCGCACCGCTTGCTCGACGTAGTACGGCAGCCGCTCGATCGAATCCGGCCGCGCCGCGTACTTCACGAACGGGCGCGCGGCTTCGATCTGCGGACACTCCTGAAACGCGCCCATGCCGTTCTGGAACGAGTCGTTCGCGCCGCCGATCAGCAGCATCGGCCAGCAGTTCGCCTGCGCGTTCGCGAGACCCGCGATCGCGTGGATCATTCCCGGACCCGACACGGCGAGACACACGCCCGGTCGGCCCGTGAGATACCCGTACGCGCCCGCGGCGTAGCTCGCGGACTGCTCGTTGCGGAAGCCGAAGTACGGCACGCCGCCGCGCTGCGCCGCGATGGCGATCGGCACCACCGGGAAGCCGACGATGCCGAACATCGCCCCGACGCCCTGTTCCTGGAGACTGCGCGCGACGATCTGCGCGCCGGAAAGCTCGGCCATGTTCACTCTCCCGCCGGCGGAATCACGCCGGACGCCCGCAAGCGCCGGAGCTCCATGTCGCTGATGCCCAGATCCTGGCGCAGCACCTCCCCCGTGTGCTTGCCCAGCGCGGGCGCCGCGCGCATCTCGACCCGGCTCTCGGACAGGCGCAGCGGATTCCCCAGGTGCGCGACCTTCCCGTGCGCCTCGTGCTCGAGCTCCACCACGAAGCCGCGCGCGCGCAGGTGAGGATCGGCGAACAGGTCGCGCGAGTCGTTCACCGCGCCGCACGGGACGCCCGCGCTCGCCAGGATGCGCATCGCGTCGTGCTTGGAGCGCGTGCGCGTCCAGCGCGCGATCTCTTCGTAGCACGCCACCGCGTTCTGGTGCCGCTGGATCCAGCCGGCGAAGCGCGGGTCCTTGGCGAGCTCTGGGCGACCCATCGCCACGCACAGCTGCTCCCACATGCGCGGCGTCGCGACCACGAGATACACGTAGTCGTTCGGCCCGCCCGGCGCGCACGGGTAGAGGTTCAGCATCGGTCCCTCGCCGTTTCCCGCGCGCGGCGCGACGTCGCCGCCGAACGAGGAGCCGTTCGCGAGGCGCGTGCGCATGTAGTAAGTCATCGCCTCCTGCATCGAGAGCTCGACGAGCTGGCCGACGCCGGTGCGCAGCCGCTGCACGTACGCCGCGGTGATCGCGAGCGCCGCCTGCGCGCCCGTGCCCGAGTCACCCATCGTGGGGCCGGGACACATCGGCGGGCCGTCCTTCGCGCCCGTCACCGAGAAGGCGCCGGAGGTCGCCTGCGCGACCATGTCGAAGCTCTTGTAGCTCGCGTGCGGGCCGGACCCGCCGAAGCCCTTGATGCGCGCGTAGATCAGCGCGGGGTGGCGCGCGCGGAGTGTTTCGTAGTCGAGCCCGAGCTTCTCGATCACCCCCGGCCCGAAGTTCTCCACGAATACGTCGTAGCGCGGGAGCATGCGCAGCAGCAGCTCGCGCCCGTCCGCCTGCTCGAGGTCGAGCGCCACGGAGCGCTTGTTGGTGTTCCAGTACAGGAAGTACGCCGCGGTGCCCGTCGCACCGAGCAGCGACCGACCGGGATCGCCCGTGCCGGGTCTCTCGACCTTCACGACGTCCGCGCCGAGCCATGCCAGCAGCTGCGTGCAGCTCGGTCCCGCCTCGTACTGCGAAAGGTCGAGGACGCGCATGCCCTCGAGCGCCGGTGCGTTCTGCGTCATCGACCCTTCCCCGCGGAGCGGCCGCCTCGCGCATCGTACTCCGGGCGGCGGTACATTGCGCCGCATGAACCTCCGCCTGTTCGCTTCCACGTTCGGCCTGATCTTCCTCGCCGAGCTCGGCGACAAGACGCAGCTCGCGACGCTCTCGCTGGCGGCCTCCGGCGAGTCACGGCGGACGGTCTTCCTCGCCGCCGCGACCGCGCTCGTGGTGACGAGCGCCATCGGCGTGCTCGCGGGCGAAGCGGTGGCGCGAGTCGTGCCGCCGGTGTGGATCACGCGCGCGGCCGGGGTGGCGTTCATCGCGATGGGCGGGCTGTTGCTGGTTGGACGCTACTAGGTGATCCGAGCGGTCATCTTCGATTTCGATCTGACCCTCGCCGACTCGCGCGCCGGCGCGACCGAGTGCGTGAACTACGCGCTGCGCGCGCTCGGCCTTCCCGAAGCGGCGCCCGTGGCCATACACCGAACGGTGGGGCTCTCGCTGCCCCGCACCTTCGAGATCCTCACCGGAATCCGCGACCGCCAGAAGGTGGACGAGTTCCGTCGCCTGTTCGCCGCGCGCGCCGACCAGGTGATGATCGAGCTCACGACCGTGTATCCGGAAGTGCGCAGCGTGCTCGCGAATCTGCGCGCGGCGGAGATGCGCATGGCCGTGGTCTCGACGAAGTTCCGCTACCGCATCGAGGGCATCCTCGGCCGCGACGGCCTGCTGAACGAGTTCGACGTGATCGTGGGCGGCGAGGACGTCGCGAATCACAAACCCGATCCCGAGGGCCTCCTGCTCGCGATCGCGGAGCTCGCGTTGCCGGCGCCGCTCGTGGCCTACGTCGGCGATCACCCCGTCGACGCGGAAGCCGCGGAGCGCGCGCACCTGCGCTTCATCGCGATGCTCACCGGGCCGTCGACGCGCGAGGAGTTCGCGCCGTTCCGGGTGGAGAAGTTTCTCGAATCACTCCGCCAGCTTCCGGGTGCGCTCGCAACGCTCTCCGCGGCGTCGTAGCATGCGCCGATGACGACTGAAACCAAGGTTCTGATCGACGGGCTGTGTTTTCCCGAAGGCCCGCGCTGGCACGACGGCAATCTCTGGTTCTCCGACATGCACGCGAAACGCGTGATGCGTTCGGGGCTCGACGGGCGTGCGCGCGCGGTGGTCGAGGTCGAGCAGCGGCCGTCCGGGCTCGGCTGGCTGCCGGACGGGCGGCTGCTCGTGGTGTCGATGTACGACCGCAAGCTGCTGCGGCTCGATCCGTCGGGGCTCGCGGTCGTCGCGGACCTCGCGCACATCGCGACCTTCCACTGCAACGACATGGTCGTCGACCGACACGGACGCGCGTACGTCGGGAACTTCGGCTTCGACCTGATCGGGGGCGAGGCAGCGAAGCCGACCTCGCTCGCGCGCGTCGACCCGGATGGCTCGACGCACGTCGCCGCCACCGAGCTGACCTTCCCGAACGGCATGGTGATCACTCCGGACGACCGAACGCTGATCGCCGCCGAGTCGTTCGCCGCCTGTCTCACGGCGTTCGACAAGGCCGCCGACGGCTCCCTCTCGAGGCGCCGCGTGTTCGCGAAGCTGGAGGGCGGCGCGGTTCCGGACGGCATCGCGCTCGACGCCGAAGGCGCGGTCTGGGTCGCCTCGCCGATGACCAACGAGTGTCTGCGCGTGCACGAAGGCGGCCGCGTCTCGCGCCGCCTGCGCGCCTCCGCGCTGCCCTACGCCTGCGCGCTCGGCGGCCCCGACCGCAAGACCTTGTTCATCTGCACCGCGGAAACCCACGACCCCGACGAGTGCGTCGCGAAACGCAGCGGCAAGATCGAGACCGTGGAAGTCGAGGTGTCCGGCGCCGGCTTGCCGTGACGAGGTGACTCAGCGCTTCGGCAGCCCCTCCGGCAGCTGCGGCAGTGAGTCCGTGATCTCGTACCAGGCCGCTTTGTCCGAGACCCAGACGTGCACGCGCGCCTGGAGCTGGGGGTCGTCCTCGAGCAGGCCGAGGCGGACGCGCATGACTTCGGGGCGCTCGGCGGTGCGCTTGTAGAGCGGTGAGCCGCAGCGGCTGCAGAACGCGCGGAAGCGACCGGGGGAGGACTCGTACTCGCGAATCAGCGCGTCGCCGCTCGTGAACCAGAGCTCGCCGCGCCCCACGTCCGCGTTCGCGCTGAACGCGGTTCCGCTCGCGCGCCGGCACTGCGTGCAGTGGCAGTAGCCGAGCGGGCCGAGCGACCCGGTGATCTCGAAGCGCACAGCTTCACAGAGACACTTGCCCCTGAGCACGCCGCGATCTTACGCGCCCGCGCGCGCGAATACCGCGCCAGATCGGTACCCTCCAGTCGCGATGGCAGCGTTGCTATCTACTCGGGCTCGCGGCACGGTGTGCGCCTTGGCGGCCGCGGTCCTGTTCGGCGCGAGCGCGCCCGTCGCGAAGCTCCTGCTTCCCGCAGTCGCGCCGCTGTTGCTCGCGGCGCTGTTCTACCTGGGCGCGGGCATCGCCCTGCTCGCGGTTCGCGCGCTGCGGAGTGGAGGCGCGAAGGGGCGCG
>DATFUE010000661.1:0-3970 GCA_035261165.1 Myxococcota bacterium | reverse complement strand
TCCGCGGCATGCTGTCACAGCTGGGTGTCACGTCCTATGCCCTCGTCGGCAACGACACCGGCGGCTGGATCGCGCGCGAGCTCGCGCTGATCGATGGGACGCGAGTGACTCGGCTGGTGCTGACGAACACCGAGATCCCGTTCCATCGCCCGCCCTGGATCCCCATGTACCAGGCGCTCGCGCACGTGCCGGGCGCGGGCGCGCTGCTCCGGCTGTTCCTGAAGTCGCGAGCGCTGCGCCGCTCGCCGCTGGTCTTCGGTGGCTGCTTTCAGGACCTGCAGCTCATCGAGGGCCCCTTCCACGCGCGCTTCGTCGAGCCCCTGGTCGGCTCGGACGCGCGCATGCAGGGAGCCCTCCGCTTCCTGCGCCAGATGAAGTTCAAGCGACTCGACGAGTTCTACCGGCTGCACGGCGAGCTGGTCATGCCCACGCTCTTCGTCTGGGGAGCGAACGACCCGACGTTCCCCGTGGCGAGGGCGCGGGGCATGGTCGAGCAATTCCCGAACCAGGCGGGGTTCCACGAGATCCCGAACGCCAAGCTGTTCTGCTACGAGGAGCGGCCGGACGAAGTGACTCAACGGGTCGAGGCCTTCCTGGCGAGGCCGCTGCCAGCTCGATGACGGCGCAGGACATCGCCGCGCTGGGCGCAGTCGAGCTGGCGGGTGCCATCCGCGAGCGGCGCATCTCCTGCGTCGAGGTCATGAACGCGACCCTCGAGCAGATCGGGCGCCTCAACCCGACGGTGAACGCGATCATCGCGCTGCGCGACCGTGAGGAGCTCGTCGCCGAAGCGCGGATTCTCGACGACGAGATCGCGCGCGGCCAGCTCCGTGGCCCGCTCCACGGCTTTCCGCAAGCGATCAAGAATCTCGAACCGGTCAAAGGCATGAAGACGTCGATGGGATTCGCGCCGTTGCGCGACTTCGTGACGCCTGCGGACGGCATCATGGTGGAGCGAATGCGCCGCGCCGGGGCGATCTTCATCGGCCGCACGAACACACCCGAGTTCGGCTTGGGCTCGCACACCTACAACAAGGTCCACGGAGTCACGCGCAACGCCTACGACCCCAGCCGAAGCGCGGGGGGCAGCAGCGGCGGTGCGGCGGTCGCGCTCGCGTTGCGGATGTTGCCCGTCGCCGACGGCAGTGACTACGGCGGCAGCCTGCGCAACCCCGCCGGCTGGAACAACGTCTTCGCGCTGCGCCCGAGCTTCGGCCGGGTGCCGTCGAACACGCGCGATGCCTGGCTGCCCTCGATGGGCGTGCTCGGACCGATGGCGCGCAACGTACCGGACCTGGCGCTCTTGCTCGGCGTGCAAGCCGGCTACGACGCGCGCGCGCCGCTCTCGCTCGACGGCGACCTCGAGCTCGAGACACTCGACCTCGGGCGCGACTTCAAGGGCGCGCGCATCGCGTGGTCCGGCGACATGAAAGGCTACCTGCCGTTCGAAGCGGGCGTGCTCGACACCTGCCGCGGCGCGCTCGCGGCGTTCGAGGACCTGGGCTGCAAGGTCGAGGAAGCGAACCCGAGCTTCCCGATCGACGCCGTCTGGCGCGCGTGGCTCACGCTGCGCGCGTGGCAGGGGGGAACGAGTCTCCTCGAGATACACAGCAATGCGTCGATGCGCCCGCACATGAAGCCCGAAGCGGTGTTCGAAGTCGAGAGCGGCGCGAAGCTCAGTGCCTACGACGTCTCCGCGGCATCGGCGCTGCGCTCGCAGTGGTCCGAGGCCGTGCGCGGCTTCTTCGAGAAGTTCGACTACTGGATCTTGCCGACGGCGCAGGTCTTCCCGTTCCCGGTCGAGCTCGACTGGCCCCGCGAGATCGACGGCCGCGAGATGGAGACGTATCACGAGTGGATGAAGGTCGCGCTGCCGGTCACGATGTCCGGCTGCCCGGCGCTCGCCGCGCCGGCGGGCTTCAGCATCGAGGGCCTGCCGATCGGCATCCAGATCGTTGCGCGCAACCACGCCGAGCGCGCCTGCCTCGAGCTCGCACACGCCTACGACGAGCGGACCCGCTGGGTGACGAGGCGCCCGCCGAAGTTGTTGAGCGGCTGAGCGCCGAGTCAGCGCCCCGCCGTGTGCTCCAGAATCGCCTGCGCGATGCGCTTCTGCGCGCGCGGCGAGATGTCGTGGCCCATACCTTCGATCACGAGAAACTTCGCGCCGGGAATGGCGTCGGCGGTGGCGCGGCCGTGTGGGAGCGGAAGAATCGGGTCCTCGTCGCCGTGAATCACCAGCGTCGGTGTGGTGACCTTGCGCAGCGCCTCCTCGCGGTCGGGGGAAGCGCCAATCGCGAGCTGGTGGTTCTGAGCTGCGTCCGGGTTCTTCGCGCGCGCAAGTATCTGCGTCTCGCGCGCGCGCACCGCCGCCTCGTCGAACGGCTCGCCGCTGCCCGAGAGAGCGCGCCACAGCCGCACGGCCGCCTCGATCCGCTCGGCGGCCGTGCGCGGCGGATTGGCGGCGGAGGCTGCGACCGCCGCCATCACCTTGGGCTCCGGCGCGGGCAGCGCCGCGCTGCCGCCCATCATTCCCTTCATGATCGAAGCGCCGGAGGGCGACGACATGATCGAAGTGAGCGTGCGCAAGCGTGCGCCGTGCTCGATCGCGAGTGTCTGCCCGATCATGCCGCCCATCGAGGCGCCGGCCACGTGCGCGCGCTCGACGCCGAACGCATCGAGCACCCCGACCGCATCGCGCGCCATGTCGGACAGCGTGTAGGGTGACTGCGCGAAGTCGAGGCAGGTGGATTGACCCGTGTCGCGGTTGTCGTAGCGAATGACGTAGCGACCCGCGGAGACGAGCGCCGCGCAGAACTCGTCCGGCCAGAGGATCGCCTGTCCGCCCGCGCCCATCACGAGCAGCAGCGCCGGATCGCTCTTGCTGCCGAAATCCTGGCACCAGATCTCGATCCCGTTCGCGCGAACTGTCCGCTCGGACATGAACACCTCCGCTGGTGGCCCCCTTTTATCTGACCCGACGGGGCTTTGGCTAGCGAGGAGCCAGGGGGTGCAACGCCCCCGCCGAGTTGGCGACTGACTTGCAATGCATCCCAGCGGAAAGGAGGTCAGGCATGTCGGCACTCGAAACGCTCTGGGCAGGGCTCAGCGTCGCGACGCGTAGCCTGACCGATCGCGGCTCGCAAACGCCGCGGTTTCTGCGTCGGAATGCGCAGCCAATTGTGCTTTTGCACGGGTTCGCGGCGTCGAGCCTCGCGCTCCTGCCCCTCGCGGACCATCTGACTCGCGCGCTCGGCCGACCGGTCGTGCGCCTGCGCCTGGGCGACAGACTCGCGCTGCATCTCGGAGACATTCGCTGTTCGGCGGCGCGTGTCGAGGAAGCCGTCGAGCAGCTCGCGGAGATCCCGGGCTTCCGCTACGCCGACGTCGTCGGTCACTCGCTGGGCGGTCTCGTCGCCACTTACTTGCTGAAGCGCCTCGACAGAGAACGGCGCATTCGCCGCGTGATCACGCTGGGCACGCCGCACCGCGGAGCGCCGCTGGCGCTGGCGGGCGCGCTCGTGTTCGGCGCGTTCTCGCGCGCGATCTGGCAGATGCTCCCCGGCTCGTCGTTCTTGCGCGAGCTCGAAGCGCTGCCGGTGCCCGAGGGGGCCGAGCTGGTCTCGGTCTGCGCGGAGGCGGATCTCGTCGTGCCCCGGACGTCCGCGTACCTCTCACCGGAGCCGCGACACCGAAACGAGATGCTCGCCGAGCTCGATCACCTCGGCTTCCTGCACCACGCCCGTTGCCACACCTTTGTGGAAAGTGCGCTCGCCACGGCGGGCCGGGTTCGCGCCGTCGCTCGCCGGAGGCTGCGCGCCCCGGCGCCGAAACGGCGATCGCTGGAGTCGTTCGCCTAGCGGATCTCCGCCAGATACGGGCCGAGCTTCGCCGTGTCGAGGAAGGTCTGCCAGCCGCCGGCGCCGGCTCGAGTGACTTCCTTCTCCCAGCCGGCGAGCCGCGTGCGCAG
>DATFUE010000660.1:0-3682 GCA_035261165.1 Myxococcota bacterium | reverse complement strand
GAAGCGCTCGGCGACGGAGCTGCCGAGGTGCTGCGCCTGCATTGAGCTGCAGCCCGTGCGCAGCCTCGAGGGGCAACTCCGCGGGCTTGCTCACTGCACCCACGCACGCCTGATTTCTCCAGTGAAACCAGAGACTTACGGAATTCACTTCGAGTACAATCGCGGGCGTGAAAGCGCGCAGCGTCGCAGTCACCCTGGGAGCCCTCGCCGCACTCGCCTCGGGCGCACGTGGCGACACGTCCTTCTCCGGTGTCTGCCCCGACGGCAGTTACTTCATCGTGCAGACCCGGGCGTCGATTCCGTGCGCGAACCCGCATGTCGCGGACCCGTCCGACCTGCCGCCGATCCGGCCGTATCTGCTGCCGCGCCCGTACACCTGGTACGTCGATCAAGAGGCGCGCAGCCCGAACAACCCGTACAACCTGCTCGAGACGGCGCGCAAGATTCGCGAGGCGCGCGCGGGAGTGACTTCGCCGGCTCCGAGCAATGCGTCCGCGCCCGCGCCGCCGGCGCAGCCCGGAGCGACGGCCGGATTCGCTCGCGCGACGCCGCCGCCGCAGACCGAGTCATTCGGCGCCGAGTCGGCCGTGCCGCTCGCCGACGACGAGCTGCGCGACCTGGTGCGCTTGATCTCCCTGCGCCAGGACGCCGCGCCGGCGTCCTTCCAGATCGACGACGTGCACGGCGCGAGCAGCTTGCGGATCGAGCTGGCCTACTCCGCGGCGTTCGAGGGCTACGCGCTCGCGACGCTCGGGCGTGACCCGCGCGCGAATCACGTGCTGGTGTGGAGCGCGCAATCGGCGAAGGCCAGCGACTTCCGCCCGAACTTCCTCGTCGTGCAGTCGGGCCGCACGTTCCGACCGGATCCGCAGAACGCCGCCGAGCTGGGCTTCCTGCTCGGCGGTCCGGGCGAGCTGCCCGCGGGCGAGATGGCGGTGGGCTACTTCGTGGTGCCCGCGAGCTTCGACCCAGGGAAGCCCCTCGAGGTGTTCTGGAACGATCGCAGCGTCGAGGCCGTGCTCGCCGCCGAGGCCGGCCCGACTCACTGAGTCAGCGACTCACTGGTAGGTCGCGTACAGCTCGACGACGATCGTCTCGTCGCCCGGCGCCTGGACGACGGCGACCCCGGCGGTGTTGAACGCGGGGTTCAGCACGTTCTCCCGGTGATCGTGCGAGCGCATCCACTCCGTCACGATCGCCTCGACGCGATCGCCGGACACGCTGGACGAGCCGATGTTCTCCGCGAGCAGCCGAAAGCCGGAGACCCCGGCGCGGGTCGCGCGCTGTAGGGGATTCAGGCCCTCGGGGTTCTCGTGCGCGAGATACCCGCGGCGCGCCATGTCCTCCGCGTGCGCGCGCGCCACCTGCGCGAGCTGCGCGGAGGCCTTGAGCGGAATCAGCTGGTGCTCCGCGCGCACCCGGTTCACGCGCGCGAACAGCTCCGCCTCCGGCCCGGCGAGCGCCTCGAGCGGCGCGGTCGCGAGCCAGATGACCGCGGCGAAGCCGGCGCCGAAGCAGAGTCCCGCGCGGACGCCTCTCACTTCGCGGCCCCGTTCTCCCACTTCTCGAACGCTTCCGCCGAGCTCGCCTCGCGACTCGTGAGCTTGCCGTTCTCGTAGTGCGAGACCACGTCGGGAGTGCCGTCGAAGTCGAGGTCCTCGCGCTTCTCCACGAGCTGGCCGTCGCGATAGCTCGACACCACGTCGGGCCGACCGTCGCCGTTCCGGTCCTCTTCCTCGCGCGCGATCTTGCCGTGCTCGTAGATCGTGATCTCGTCGCGGAAGCCGTCGCCGTTCCTGTCGATCTCCGTGCGCAGCAGCTCGTCGCCGTTGTAGAAGCTCCAGGTGTCGGCCTGGCCGTCGCCGTTGGAGTCCGTGCGGCGCCGGGCGAGCTTGCCGTCTTCGTAGAGGCTGGTCGTCTCCATCACGCCGTCGCCGTTCAAGTCCTCGTCGCTGGAGACGAGCCGGCCCTTGGCGTCGTAGTGCCGGATGCGATCGACGCGGCCGTCGAAGTCGTCGTCGAGCGCGTCAGTGACCGGCCGGCCGTTCGCGCTGTAGATCCATTCGTCGGCGCGGCCGTCGCCGTTGCGATCGTTCGTCTCCGGCGTGCCGAGGTCCGGGTCCTTCGGGAGCAAGGGCCGGCCGGCCGTCGGGCCGGCCTCGACGGGCGGCGTCGCGCCGCCGCGGCGGTTCAGCGAGCGCTCGAGCGCCGCGAGCTCGTTGCCGATCGCAGCCCGCGGGGCCGCGCGAGGCGCGGCGGCCGGGGCGGGTGCGGGCTGCGCGCGCTGCTCGAGCTCCTTGCGCAGGGCCTCGTTCTCGCGCACCAGCCGGTCGCGCTCGGCGTCGTCGGCGGTGTGAATCGTGCGCACGGGCGCTGCGGCCTTCGGCTCCGATTGCTCCTTCTTCGCCTCGTCCGCTTTCTCGCCGAGTGACTGGCCGAGAAACCAGAACGGGTAGCCGAAGAGCGGTCCGATCGGCAGGAACTGTTTCTTCTCCTCGGTCGCCGACGCTTCCTGGGTGGTCTGGCCGATCATCGTCATGTTCGAGCCGGGCGGGTTGGCCGCGGGCGCGCTGCCGCTGGCGGTCGAGCCGCCGGCCGTCGAGCCATCGGGCACGCTCTGGCCCGTGGAGCTCGACGATCCGGTGGTCGTGCCCGGCGCGCTCGATCCGGTGCTAGACGACGTGGAGCCGGCCGGCCCGATCGCGCTGCCCGGCATCGCGGGTCCGGGCTCGCCTGGATACATCACGGTCGCGCCCATGCCGGTGATGACCTCGGGGCGCTGCTCCTGAGCGGCATTCCGGTAGCCGATGCCACAGGCACACAACGTCGAGAGAGCCAGCGGGAGGAATGGGAGTCTGCGCAACATGATCCGGACACCTCGCTGCAAGTTCAGCGCCCTCGGCCGCCGGCCGGCGGAGAGCGCGGCCTTGCGAGCGCTACTGCGCTGGAGCTGCCGACGCACTGCGCAACCACTGTGAAGAGGTCTTCTCAGTCGGTGGAAGCGCGCGCCCGTCGGAGGCCACAGCGCCCCGTACACGCAGGGATTTTACCACGATCTCCAGATTCGGACGGTGCGCCGCATCGCGTCAGCGGAGAGCGGGGCGCTTAACTGGGACACGGCAGCGACGTATCGCTGCCGTGTCGAGCCAGCATCCCTCGGGTGCATCACGCCCAAGGGCGCCCATCTCAGGGCCTTTGGTTGCTTCTCTTGGAGGGAATAGCGAAAAAATAGGTGACGGACGCCGGTGCCGCAACAGATTCTGAAGGCGGGCGCGACTCAAGCGGAAGTTGCCAGCGCGGCGCGGAGCCAGACGCGCAGATCGTCGGTCACTTGCGCGCGATCGATCTCGTTCAGCAGCTCGTGCCGCGCGCCCGGATAGATGCGCAGGTCGACCCGCTGGAGGCCTGCGGCACGCAGCTCCTCAGCGAGCCTCGTCACCCCGGTTTGCCCCGCGACGGGGTCCAGCTCGCCCGCGATCAGGTAGAGCGGAAGGGCGGGTGGAATCCGGGCAAGCCTAGCGCGGCGGTAGATGCGGCCGAGCGCGCCCCCGAGGTCGCAGAAGCCGCCCGCCGTCAGCACGAATCCGCACAGCGGATCCGAGACGTAGCGCGCGACCTCGGCTCGATCGCGCGAGAGCCAATCGAAAGGGGTCTCGGCCCGCTCGAAGGCCGCGTTGAAGCG
>DATFUE010000659.1:0-3068 GCA_035261165.1 Myxococcota bacterium | reverse complement strand
CGATCTTCGCGAGCGGCGCCTAGTCACTCACTCGCGCGCCCCCTCCGCTTTCTCCACTCGCGCGTCGGGTCGTCGTCCGGGTCCGGTGTCTCCTGGGGCGGGCGCAGCGCTTCGGGCACGTTGCGCAGGTTCACGCGAATGCGCGTCCAGGTCGACGAGCGCCCGCGCATGGCATCGACGAGCACGTCGTCGACGGCGAGCCGCTCGGCGACGTCGGGATGGCGCGCCTTCCAGCGCTCGAGGCCGTCGAGCGCGGCGGCCTTGCTGGGCGAGTTCGCCACCACGACGAGCGGCATCCGCACGCGTGGCTTGCGCGCGGCTGCACCCCTGGCCCGCGACGGCGCGACGCGCGCCCCCTCGCCCTCGGCCTTGCGGTAGTGAGGCGGCCACGGCGCATCGCCGAGGCCTGCGGCGTCGTCGCGCGCTGCGAGCTCGAGCAGCTTCTCGAGCGATCCGGCTGCAGCATCGATCCCGGCGTGTGAGTCGCCGAGCTCGGCGAATCGCCCCGGCACCGTGTGCACGGTGAAGTCGGCGGGCTCGCAGGCAGGCACCTCCTGCCACGAGAGCGGGGTCGAGACCCGCGCGTCGGGCAGCGGCCGCACCGAATATGCCGAGCAGGTCGTGCGGTCCTTGGCGTTCTGGTTGTAGTCGAGAAACACGCCGCGCCGCTCCTCCTTCCACCACTTCGAGGTCGCGAGCGCGGGCGCGCGGCGCTCGATCTCGCGCGAGAGCGCGAGCGCCGCGCGCCGCACCTCGCCGAACGTCCAGCGCGGCGAGATGCGCACCAGCACGTGCATGCCGCGCGAGCCGCTGGTCTTGGGCCAGCCGGTGAGTCCCAGCTCTTCGAGCAGCGCCTTCACCTCGAGTGACACGCGGCGGACGTCGTCCCAAGTCACTCCGGGGGTCGGGTCGAGGTCGATGCGCAGCTCGTCGGGGCGATCGAGATCGGAGGAGCGCACGGGGTGCGGGTGGAGCTCGATGCAGCCCAGGTTCACGAGCCACGCGAGCCCCGCCGCGTCGTCGACGACCACCTCCTCCGCGCTGCGCCCCGAGGGAAACGACAAGGTCACCGTGCGCAGCCAGTCGGGCCGCTGCGCGGGGGCGCGCTTCTGGTAGAACGCTTCGCCCTCCGCGCCGTTCACGAAGCGCTTGAGCACGACCGGGCGGTCGCGGATGCCGCGCAGCGCGCCGTCGGCCACGGACAGATAGTAAGTCACGAGGTCGAGCTTCGAGAGCCGGGCCTCGCCGGAGAAGACGGGCTTGCTCGGGTGCGTCACGCGCACCTCGCGAGCCCCGATCGAGAGGATGTGCGGCGCCTCTTCCTTGGCCATGGCCGCAAGGCTACTCCTGTCGCGTGGACACGAAGCAAGACGTCCTCGACATGCTGCGCGAGCTGGCCGAGCTGACTCAGCTCGACGAGGCGAATCCGCAGTCGTTTCGGGTGCGTGCCTACGAGAGCGCGGGCCACGCGATCGCCGCGCAGGCGACCGACCTGGGCAAGCTCACGACCCAGGAGCTGCAGCGCATCTCGGGCATCGGCAAGAGCACGGCGGACAAGATCCGCGAGCTGCTCGAGACCGGGAAAGTCGCCAAGCTCGAGGCGCTGCGGCGGAAGCACCCGCCCGGCGTGGTCGCCCTGCTGCGCATCCAGGGCCTGGGGCCGAAGGCGCTGGGGAAGCTGCGGAGCGAGCTCGGCGTTGCCTCGATCGACGACCTGCGCCGCGCGCTCGCGGAGCACCGCGTGCGCGAGCTCGCGGGCTTCGGCGCCAAATCCGAGGAGAAGCTGGCCCAGGCTCTGGCCCGACTCGACGCACAGGGCTCTCTGGCGCGCACGCCGATCGCGGTAGCGCTGCCGCTCGCGACGCGCATCGTCGAGCGCATGCTCGAGATTCCGGGCGTGACTCACGCCTCGATCTGCGGCTCGCTGCGCCGCTTCTGCGAGACGATCGGCGACGTCGACATCGTCGTGGCGGCCGACGATCCCGAGCCGGTCATGGACGCGCTCGTGACCATGACCGCCGTCGAGCGCGTGCTCGGGCGCGGCGAGTCGAAGACCAGCGTCGTCACGCATCGGGGTACGCAGATCGACCTGCGCGTCGTGGCGCAGCACCAGCTCGGCGCGGCGCTGGTCTACTTCACCGGCTCGAAGGGTCACAACATCAAGCTGCGCCAGCGCGCGCTGGCGCGCGGACTCACGCTGAACGAGTACGGGCTCGCCGAGCTCGAGGGCGGGCGCGTGGTCGCGAGCGAGACCGAGGAGCAGGTCTACGCCGCGCTCGGCCTGCCGTGGATCTCGCCGGTCCTGCGCGAGGACGCCGGCGAGCTCGAAGCCGCCGAGGCCGGCACGTTGCCGCGCCCGATCGGCGAGATCGCCGGCGACTTCCACGTCCACACCACGGTCTCGGGCGACGGGCGCTCGAGCCTGGAAGAGGTGGTCGCCGCCGCTCGCGCGCGCGGCTGTCGGGTGCTCGCGATCACGGACCACGCGGAGGGGACACTCTCCGGTGTCGGCCGCGACGTTCTGCTCGAGCAGCGCGCGCACTTGCGCGCGCTGCAAGCCGAGCTCGGCGACTCACTTCGCCTGTTGCACGGCGTGGAGCTGAACATCGGGCCGAACGGCGAGCTCGACTACGACGCAGAGTTCCGCCGCTCGTTCGACTGGTGTCTCGCCTCGATCCACGATCACTTCGAGCAGGATCGCGGCGCGCAGACGCGCAGGGTCGTCGCGGCGATGCAGGACCCCTCGGTGCGCATGATCGGGCACCTGTCGGCGCGCATGATCGGCGGGCGGCCGCCGATCGAGCTCGACCTGGACGAGGTCGCGGCCGCGGCCGCGGCGACGGGCACCGCCCTCGAGGTGAACGGCGCGCTGCCGCGCCTCGACCTGTCGGTCGACGCGCTCCGTCGCGCCAGCAACTACGAGGTCACCTTCGTGCTGACCAGTGACGCCCACCACGCGCGCGAGCTCGAGCGCGTGCGCTTCGCGGCGCGGAACGCAGAGCGCGCCTGGATCGCGCCCGAGCGGATCGCCAACGCCTGGCCGGCGGAGCGGCTCGCCGCGTGGGCGG